>CALLZY010000208.1 GCA_937858715.1 uncultured Chitinophagaceae bacterium
CCTTCAATACTACGACTGCTCATATCGTTCCCAATGGAATATCCAACTATTTTACGGGAAGATGTTACTACCAAAGTAAGTTCCGGTTCAGGTACATTCCAATTGCTGTCTTGTCTTATACGAACGAATTCATCCGGTCCTGCGGTTCGATAAGCCGTGGCCTTAAAAAATAATTCCGGCCTTTCAGCTTCGTACACTTTGTCATAAAAAACAGATGCTCCGCTTTTTTCACTTTCCTCCATTCTCGCTTCTTTACTTCTGAGATAAGTAACCCCGGCAGCCCAGATTTCCTGGGAACCGACAGGAGCCGTCAGCCTAAGCTTTTTCAGAACATCCGATTTACCACTCGAAGAAAGACCTTGTATCGCAGAAGAAAGAAAACTGTACAAATCATCCCTGTTAATAAGAATATCCCAATCCTTATATGGCAACTCATAATACTGCTCCTTAAATACTGCAGCAACGCCATCAGTATGCTTGTATAACTTTATCATTTTCTTATTCTTGAAATAATTCTTGTTAATATAAGACCTGTAAGAAAAATTGAAAGTGTGCCTACTGCAATAATCATATTTTTATGCAAACTGCTCTTAAGCCAGTTGTATTCATCGTTAAGTTTGTCGGAGAAAGTCATCCAGACAATTATCAGTATTCCAATCAGCACTGCCGCTGATGCCTCTGCATTCTTTGTCTTCCTGCTTATAAATCCAAGTAAAAAAAGCCCAAGCATCCCTCCAGCAAAAATCCCGGACAGTTCCCACCACACGTCAAGTATGCTTTTGCTGCCTATCATCGCAAGCCCTGCAACCAAACCTGCAGCTCCAAAAAAGGCAGTACCTGAGTGTAATGAACGAAGCCTGCCATGCTCACTCATATTCTTTTTAAAATATTTCTGGTAGATGTCAATTGAAAATACCGTAGCTGATGCATTCATGCAACTGCTGATCGTACTCATTGCAGCAGAAAGGATGGCAGCAATTACTAAGCCTACAAGACCCGGAGGAATTTTGGCAACCATAAAATGTGGCAACACTTTGTCCCCATAATCAGATGGCTGAAGCTGAGCCACTGCCGCTGCCAGATGAGCCGGATCTGTATTTATTCCAAGTTGTTCCTTTGCGACTTGCAATTTCACTGCATTTGCCATTTCTGGACTCACATTGTAGTAGGCAAAAAGCGATGCGCCAATAATAAAGAAGAGCAAAGATATTGGTATGTATAAATAAACTGAAAGCCAAACAGACTTCGATGCCCTTTGTTGTGTAACTGCTGTATGATAACGCTGGATATAATTCTGGTCCATGCCGAAATTATTCAGGTTAATGAAAAATCCATAAAGCAGTATTACCCAAAAAGTGGCTGATGTAAAATCAAGTGAAATGCTGCCCAGGCCGAATTTGTGATTTGCCTTACCAATTTCAGCTATTGCCCCCACTCCCCCCGGCATATCCTTTATCACATAAACCAAAATAAGCAATGCGCCCAGTGTAAGTATGATTCCCTGCACCACATCCGTCCAAATTATTGCTTCCATACCACCCATTACAGTATAGATAATGATACAAATGCCCATCACAAGCATTATTGAGCTCATCGAAAACCCTGTTAGTGCCTGCAAACTGAGTGCTATACCGAAAAAGATAGAGCCCATCCTTGCCACCTGTGTAAGCAGAAAACAAAGAACTGCATACGTTCTTGCCCATGGTCCAAATCGTTTCTCCAGATGTGTATAAGCCGAAACCTCACCGGCGTTACGATAGAAGGGCACAAAATATTTTGTTGCTAACCATGCAGCCAATGGCATAGAAAGACTGAATACAAAAGCATTCCAGTTGCTGCCAAACGCTTTCCCTGTAACACCTAAAAATGTATTACTGCTTAAAAAGGTAGCAAAAATAGATACGCCAATTGCCCATCCGGGTATTCTTCCCTTCGCTGTTGTAAATCGTTCGGCGCTTCTGTTTTTCTTCGAAAAATAAAAACCAATCCACATCATCGCCAGCATATAGGCAAGTATTACGGCAATATCAACGACGGGGAGGCTATTCATTTATGCAATCGATTTTTTTATGAACCAAACTGTATTGCTACTATCATCGCCTGTTGCGTCGCACTCTTCTACTTTTGGATATTCTATTGAGCAAATAGAACGCTGATAACGCTGATTCAAATGGCTGACACAGATAAAATCCGTTCGTATCTGCTGCATCCATGTCATTAGTGTTCTATCCTAATCATCCGTTGTTTTTCCTTCTGCCTGTACTACTCCTGGCCATTGCTGGTTCACTATTTCTTTCAATTCTAATTTCGCCGGGTCTAACACCACATGTTTAATCCTTTCTCTTCTCCATGTATAAACAATATGTACCAGCCCATCCTTTGTTTGAATAACTGATGGATAAGAATACTGGCTAACCGGTGAATCTTCCAGCACCGAAGCAGCATACCATTTTTTCCCATCAATACTTATCGCCACATTCAATGGTGTTCTCGGCCCTTTTCCCTTGACCCAGCTTTCCGTTGGTAAAGTATGATTATACACCAATAAATGTCTTCCGTCTTTCAGTGTCACCGCATCAGTACCAGAATTATTATTCGGCAGCGCAGAGGCTTTCATTGCACTCCATGTTTTTCCATTATCCCTGCTCCAGCTTTCGTTAATGGTGGTGTTGCGGCTACGGCAAAGAATTTGTAATCCACCATCCTTATGCCTTAGAATACTCGGCTGTATGGCCTGCATATCTTTACCATCATTTAAAGCTTCACTTTTAAACCACGACTTACCAAAATCAGTTGTGTACTCAATATGTGCTTTCCATCCGTTCTTCTCAGTACTGCTTGGACAGAGCATTACTCCATTAATCATTTCTGGCTTATTTTTTATCGGGCCGAGAAAGCCGTCCGGCAATGCTTCCCTTTCACTCCAGGTCTTCCCATTGTCTTTGCTGCGTTTCATCCAACCCGTCCAGCCTGCTACATTAGGGCCAATTTTATAAAATAACAACAACTCTCCATTTGGCGCATAAAACAATACGGGATTGTAACAGGCATACCTGGTACTGTCATTCAAAATTCCATCTGCTACTTTAACAGGCGATGTCCATTTGTTTCCTTTGTAATGACTTGTCCAGATGCAAACATCCCTATTTCCTTCTTTGGTGCCACCAAACCACGCAGTAATCAGTCCCTCCGGTGTTTCGGCAATAGTAGCAGCATGGCTTTCCGGAAAACTTGCCCTGTCGAAAATAAATTCATCTTTTACAATCCCCAGCTTCCATTTTTTATTACGGACAAAAGAATAGCTGCCTGAAGCTATTTCAAAAACAACAGCACCTTTTTCCATTTTGATAAACTTAATATCAGTGCTGCCAGCAATGGTTTTACCACTTTCTGTAATTTCATCTGCACTGTTTGCAGGAATATAAACTGTAGCAGTTGTATTTGCCGGTATTGAAATATTCCATTCAAACTTAACAGTACTGTTTTTCCAATAGCTGCTGATGGTACCATGCGGACTCTTATACGAAGCCTTTACAAAGTTCAACCCCGCAGGAATTGCCGGCTTCATGATAACCTTTTTAAAAGCCACATCAGTTTTATGACTACGGATACCCGCCAGGTTTTCATAATACCATATCAACAAATCGCCCAGCATCATTACATGGTTCTGGCTGTTCATACTTGGATTCGCTGTATTACCATTCCACAGTTCCCAAATGGTAGTTGCACCATTCGCTGCCATATAACCCCAGCTTGGATAACTGGTGTTAGAGGCCAGTGTATATGCCAGCTCGGTCTGACCAATCTCTGTCAACCCCCTCATTAAGAATTGCGTCCCGATTAAACCAGTGCTGATATGCCCATGATTCTCCACATGAATTTTCTGGCGGATTTTTTCAGCAATAGTCTGCTTCAGTGAATCAGGTATAATACCAAAGTAAAGCGGCAATAAATTTGCAGTAACTGTATTGTTGCCATACTGCTTCAGTCTAGAATCATAAAATCTTAGCTGAAATGCTTCTTTTATTCTTGCAGCCAGTGAATCATAATCAGCAGCATCCTCTTTATTGTTAAGTAATCCGGCAAAGCGCTGCATGTATGAAAGCAGTTTATAGTAATATGCTGTCGCAATCAGCTTCCCATCTGTAAGTCTGGCTGAATCTTTTGCATGAATCAATTTCAGGTCTTCAGGCGGAACGCACCAGTCAGAAAATTTGTCTTTGGTCATAATATAATCAACCATGTACTTATCCTTCATGTAAAATATCCACTTCTTCATTGAAGCATAATGCTTTTGTACAGTACGTAAATCACCAAACTGATTGTAGAGGTGATTAGTGATGGTTATATAAGCCGCGGGCCATGTAATGTTATCTGAATAATAATTCCAGAAAGCAGGCACCACATCAGGCACACTTCCTTCTGCAGTCTGGCTTTCTTCGATATCCTGCATCCACCTGGCGTAAAGTTTGGCGTTGTCAAACAAATAACTTTCGCCCAAAGCACCGATTGTTCTGTCGCCCAGCCACGGTTGCCGTTCATTTCGCTGCGGACAATCCACCGGCATTCCTTTATAGTTTGATGCTATCCCCCACCACGCATTACGGTGAATTGTGTTGAGTGTTTTATCCGACGATTCAAAAGTGCTGGTGTTGTTCAGCGCATCGTAAACAAGCTGCCCTTCAAAATTATGGAGAGAAAGCGGTGTCTTTATTCCGCTTACTTCTGCAAAACGAAACCCGTGATAGACAAATGTGGGATGCCAGCCTTTTGCACCTAAAGGAGAATCGCCAAACATGTACTCGTCAGTCACTTTTGCATCTCTTAGATTAGCTGTATATAATTCACCATTGGGTTGCAGGCTTTCTGCAAATTTTATTGTCAGTTTATCACCTTTTTTTCCTGCTATATTCTTAATAACAAGCCAGCCTGCAAAGTTTTGCCCCATATCGACAATATACTTTCCATTAGCAAGAGGCTTAACAGAAACTGGCTTTATAACCTGCATCACTTTCATCGGCTCACTCATTTGTGCAGTCAGGTGGCCTTCCGGCGCAGTGACCAATTCCGGCTGTAACCAGCCCTTATCATTATACCCGGTGTTCCGCCAACCCGGAAACTCTTTCGTAGCATCGTATTCTTCGCCGTCATATTCGTTGTTTGTACGGATGGGGCCATCCACATTTAGTTTCCAGGTTTCGTCGCTAACCACAATTTGTTTAGTGCCATTTGCATATTCAATTTCTAACTGTAAAAGCATTTTGGGAAACCCGAAATTGTTATGCTTGTGCGTCTTATAATTCTGGCGCATGGTGAAGAAACGACCGTTGCCAAGAACGGTGGCAATTGCATTTTTGCCTGATTTAACCAGCTGCGTCACATCATATGTATTGTACAAAACAGACTTACGGTAATCGGTAGGATTGGGAGCCAAAACCTGGTCGCCAACCTTATTGCCGTTTACATACAGTTCATATAAACCAAGTCCGCAGATATAGATTGTTGCTCTTTTCACAGCGCCGTCATTGGAAAATTCTTTGCGAAAATATCTTGCACTCAAACGGCTCCATTGGGTGATGCTGTCCCAGGCAGAGGCTTTGTCGTAGCCAATCCATTTTGCTTTCCAGTCTTCTTTATCCAACAAACCAATGGAGAAATAATTTTTGCCAGACGATACCGCTTTGCCTTTATTGGTAACAACACTTACCCGCCAGTAATACGTTTTGGCAGGTTGCAGTTCTTTTCCGGCAAAAGTGATTTGTATGGACTGTGAGGAATTAACAACATCGGAGTTCCATACATCACCGTTTCCTGTAGCCAGTTTTTCCTCGCTGCTACATACTATAACCTGATATGAAGTTTGCATAACATTCCGTTGCTTGCTTTCCAACTGCCAGCTAAACCGTGGCTGGAGCACATCAATGCCTAACGGATTTTTTAATTGTTCACAACGCAGATTGGTTATGGTTACCTGTGCATTTATTTGAACCACGAAGACACTAAGAACACTAAGAAGCATAAGGCATTTAACCGCAAAGAATGCAGAGTTGTTCGCAAAGGCCGCTAAGCCTTTGTGTTCTTTGCGCTGTATTTCCTTAGCGGTCTTTGCGGTTGAAACAGCTAAACATAGAACCGGACGTCGAAGAGTGCGACGCAACGATGGTGATAGTAGTACTGCTGCTCGTATCATAAAATTTTTATTCACTTATTGTTCTGTCGAAAAATTAAACCACAGCACCATTTTTAATGCACGGCTTTTATCTTTTTCGTAATCGTAAAAAATATTTTTGAAGCCCATGCGGCCTGTAGTTTCATTGCGCTGATTTTTTGTGCCAATGCTGCTGATGCCCTGCATAAAGGAAATGTCACCCGAAGGAAACAATGGTTCATAATTGTGCCATTGGTCCGTTTTCCAAGCGGGGGTGAAAAGGCGCAGGAACATATCTTCGGTTTCACTTACTACTGTAAAGCGATTATTTTTTGTAAAAAAATACCCCCCGTAAAAATTGGAATGATAGCCTTTGAACTCAGGATAAACCCAGGGAGATTCACCGGTCTCCGTATTATTATAAGTCTTACTCCACACACCAAACTGGTTGCCCTTCATACGGTTTTTCCACACACGGTAAGGGCCATTGCCCATATAAGTAACAGACTTTATTTCATTTTCAGGGAATGAAAAATTAATGCCTGCGAAACTTGTGAAGTATGCTCCCGGAAAATACTGGACTTCCAGTTGCAGCCAGCCGGATGGATAGACAGTCCATTTTATTGTATTATAGGAATCATTTTTATCAAACACCGATTCTATAACAAGGTTTTTTCCATCTGCGTAATGTTTAATGCCTTTGAAATTATTGATTCCCTCCTGAATGACAGGTCCGTTATTGAAAGGCAAATCACCCTTTGCATTCTTCACCGAAACAAGCAAACCACTATTCTTATTCATTACAACCATAACATCTTTCACGGTAATAGTTAGCAATGAATCAGCTTCTGACAGAGAAACCTTGTCGTTCCCTTCCTTTACAAGCATTCTTTCAGCCGTACGTTGCGGACCGCTGATCAGAAAACTCCATGTAAATAATTCCCTTTTATAATTATCAGTTGCAGTCACATATAACACATCATAACCACTCCATCCGGTCGGTAGTTGCAGTTGCAGCGTACCTTTTTCGCCAGGTCTGATATCCGGAGAAACAGCTGAACCGGTTTTTTCATCTATGTTTCTCAAACCAAATTTGCGGAGTTTCCAGCTAAAACTGCATTGATTTGTGTTTGTAAAATGATACCGGTTTTCAATACTAAGTTTCCCATCAAACGCACCGGTAATTTCTTTCCGTTCAAAATGTACTGGACTCCATATTTCTTTGATGGCATAGAAACTACCTTCCCGTTCGTGGTGCGGGCCGAGTATGCCATCAGCAGCACGGTGCTTATCGGTGTCAAGAGAATCATTTAAATCCTTTCTTACCACGGCGTTGTCTGCAAAGTCCCACAAAAAACCACCGGCACCCAGGGGATTGTGCCACATCTTTTCCCAGTAATCTTCCAGCCCTGCACCATGACCGCCATCAAACCAGCCGTGCAAAAATTCAGTAGGCATCACAATTTCTCTTCCATATTCATAGTTGCCGATGCCGTAATTATATTCCCGGTAATGCTGTGTTTCCACGCCGTTAAACAACTGCCATGGATGTACAACAGGCCGCTTTTGAAAATCAAACTCAGTAAAGTATTTATCAAGTTCCAGATTATGCCCGCCCTCATTACCATTTGCCCACATTATTACAGATGGATGATTGGTATCATGATCAATCATTTCTTTCAGCAATTTCTTTCCGGTTTCCGTGTCATAATTGCCGTGCCAGCCTGCCAGTTCATCCATCACAAACAAACCGAGTGAATCGCATACATCCAAAAAATGATCATCCGGCGGGTAATGGCTCATGCGAACAGCATTCATGTTCATCTCTTTCATCAGCAGCACATCTTCAATACTTATTTGCTTGCTGGTTGTCCGTCCGGTTTCCGGACGAAAGGAATGGCGGTTCACTCCCTTAAATTTCATTTTTACACCGTTGATGTAAATGCCGTCTCTTTGTTTGAGTTCAACAGTGCGAAATCCAAATTTTTGTGTAACAGTATGCAGAACTTTGTTGCCCTTATAAAGTGTAAAAACCGCTTTGTATAAATTAGGAGTTTCAGGAGTCCATAACTTATGAGGAGAAAAAAATTGACTTTTGCTTATTGATACGTGACGGTAAACATTATCCTGTTCCGTTCCTTTTGAACTTGCAAGCAATTTACCATCCATAGAATATAAGTCGGTTTTTACATCCGCAAACATGTCAACAGCTATGAAAGTTGCATGAAACTCTCCATCGGCTGTAGCATTAATAGCTACATCTTCTATATAATTTACTGGTAGTATTTCCAACCACACCGGCCTGAAGATGCCGCCAAAAATCCAGTAATCACCTTTACGCTCTGCTTCATTCACCGATTGATTGGCAGAATGTTTTGCTACTGTTACTTCCAGTAAATTTTCCTCACCATACTTCAGCAGCTTCGTTATATCATACTTGAATGCATAGAAAGCACCTTGATGAATTTCGCCTGCTGACTTGCCATTTACTTTCACCTCTGCATCGGTCATCACGCCTTCAAACACAAGATTAATTGCTTTGCCTTTCCAATTTGCAGGAACATTGAAGCGGTACTTGTACAATCCTTTTTCTTTTCCTCTTACACTATCTTTTGCATAACCATAATCGTATTTGCCAAAGCCCTGTAATTCCCAACAAGAAGGGACAGCAATCGTTGTCCATTTATTGGCATTCATGCCGCCGGTACACATGAAGTCCCATTGCTTGGTGTTATCACTACCGGTGCCGGACAGATAAATTTTCTCTGTCTGTTGACAGAATAAATCAAAAGACAAAATTGAAAAGCAAAAAGTCAGAATGATTTGATAATATTTTACACTCATAATTCAAAGCTTATAGTTCATAGCTTACCAGTTAGCTTATCTAACTTCTCTCCAGCTGCTACCTTCTTTCCATTCACCAACACACTTAATCCTTTTCCTTTTTTATATTTCGTCCCTGTTTTATCCCAGATGATAGTGATAATTTTTCCATGATACAGTACATTATCCAGGCAAAACCATTCCCATTTACTATCGGGCAATAGTGGGTTAACTTCAATTATATTATCAGCTCTCGGTCTCAAACCGACAAGGCCAGTAATAATTAAATCATTAAAGGTTGAGTGATTGTAATAGCGACTGCGTTCTTCATCACCTTTTAACCAGAAGCCTGTCTTTTCATCTAAATATTCACCGATATATGGACGGCCACGATAGTATTGTGATTCAACATAAGTATTCAGTAATGAAAAATAATCGAAGTCAGTTACATAATCCTGCTTGTAATTATTCAGAAGATTAGCCATGGCAGTAAGCGTTTGTGATGTTGCAAAAGGCCACACAGCTCCATCCCATTCGCATTTGCAGCAGCCATGTGTGCGGAACTGCGGATGACTTCTGTCTGCAGTTGTAATACCAAAGGGCGCACAGAATGTCTTGGTATCCATCAGGCTTTTCCAGGCAATGCTGTAATTGCTATCGGGCATATTAAAGTACCAGGGAATAAAACCGATTTCCTCTTTTACATTAGCAAGCGTATCGCCATGTTCTTTTCTTACTTCAAAGAAATTATGTTCGTTATTCCAGAGCTTTGAGGCCAGGATATTCTTAATCGAATCAGCTTTACCTAAATATATGGCTTGAGAAAGCCTTCGAAGCGGATCCCATCCAGAAATTTCTGCAATAGCTTTTACATTACCATACATATACCCATTAATACTCGGCCTTGGATTTTTTTCTTTTCTGCCACCACTGATCGTTTCTTCCATTGCATCTCTTACATCATATTGCCAGAATAGTCCATCCGGATTTCTTCTTTCTTTTTCCCATTCGGCATAATTAGCCTCCATATCGGGCAGCAAGTCAACAACAAATTTCTTATCTCCATTTACCAAATAACGATTCCATATCGCATCTTCATTCCAGCCGCTATAAAAACGAAGTTTATTAAGTGGCTTGCCGTTATTACCACGATACCAGATATGCAGGTTATCATCCATGTACTTGTTTTCATGCAGCCAACGGCTTTCATAAATATGATGTCCTAAACCGCTGCTGATAAGATTGTATTTATCTGCGTAACTGCGCTGTACTAAAAATTCAGTAAACGCAAAACCTATATCTGTTTTTTTAATGTGCTTCCGCAATGTCCACCAGCGGAAATAAAATATTTCTTCAAAATTTTGTTGCGGGCATTCAAAGAGTGGGATGTTCTTTTTCATCCAGTCCCAGCTTTGTGCATTGGGAATTGCCTGCTCTATATTAGGAGTTTCCATTGTGTTGAAATAATCAACATAATGTTTGAAGTTTGCCTGTTTGAGGATGAAGGGTTTTGTTTGTGCATGAACAATATTCCCCACAAAGGCGCAAAGCACAAAAAGGGAGGTAATATATTTTATTACATTCTTCATCATTTTGCAATTTCTTTTTTCCAGCCTTCATATCCCTGCTGCACAGTACCGTTTTGCAGATTCGGTTGGTGCAATTTTTTATCAGCATTTAATTGTTTTAAATTTTCAATGCTTTCATATACCCCGGCCTGCAAGCCCGCCAAATATGCTGCCCCTAAAGCTGACACATCGGGCATACCGATGGTGGCAACAGTCTTATTCAGCAAATCGGTTAAAAACTGGGTAACAAATTTATTTGAGGTGATGCCACCATCTGCATTCAGCTCTTTTAAAGTTACAGCAGCATCTTTTTCCATTGCAACAATCACATCTTTAATTTGATAAGGAATACTTTCTAACGCTGCCCTTACCAAATGATTTTTTGTGGTACCGAAACTCATGCCTGTTAACGATGCCCTGCGTTCCATATCCCAATGCGGTGAACCGAGACCGCTGAATGCAGGAATTAAATACACTCCGCCATTATCAGCAATGGCATTAGCCATAGCTTCTGTTTTCTTACTGTCGGTAAATAGATGCAATTCATTTTTCAGCCACTCAATAGTGGCTCCGCAACTTACAATCACACCTTCCAGTGCATAATCAATCCTGTTGCCAGCGCTCCAGCATACGGTTGTTACCATTCCGTTTTGTGACTGCACAGGCTTGCTGCCGATATTCATTAATATGCTGCAGCCGGTGCCGAGTGTTGCTTTGGCAGTGCCAGTTTCAAAACAGCCTTCGCCAAATGCAGCGGCATGTGAATCGCCGATTAAAGCGGTTATAGTAACTGACGTACTGAATAATCCTCCTAAAGTTGTTTCGCCAAAATAAGCCGATGAAGATTTTATTTCAGGAAGACTGATACCTGTTAAACCAAATTCATTTATCAACTCAGCATCCCACTCCAATGTGCTTAGATTAAACAGCAATGTTCTGGATGCATTGGTATAGTCAGTGGCGTATTGTTTTCCGTTGGTGAATTTGTACAACAGCCATGTATCTACTGTGCCGAAAAATGCTTTACCGTTTTTAACAGCCGCTTTAATGGCTTCATTGTTTTGTACCAGCCATATTAATTTGGTGGCGGAAAAATAAGGGTCAATAATTAATCCGGTTTTTTCATTCACCCTTTGTGATATTCCTCTTTGCTTTAGCTCCTCACAAATTTGAACACTCCGTTTGCATTGCCACACCACTGCATTATGCAATGGCTTGCCATTTTCATCCCACAGCATAAAAGTTTCCCGTTGATTGGAAACACCAATGGCTGCAATATCATTTTTATCAAATCCTTGTTCTGCAAACCGGGCTAAGCATTTCTTTACTGATGCCAGCACATTTTGATAAATTACTTCGGGCTCCTGTTCTACAAATCCGTTGGATAAATAATGGGTATGTAAATCTTCTGAACCTTTGGCAATGGCCTGCCCGCTATCATCAAAGATTAATGATTTGGTGGAGCTGGTGCCCTGGTCAATGGCAAGAATGTATTTTTTGTTCGACATGCTATATTTTTAAACCCGCAAAGAACTTCAAGTGTTTCGCAAAGAAGCGCAAAGCTCTATTTCAACAATTTCATTACTTTATCCGAAATTCCATCCTCACTGATTCCATAATGCTTAAATATATCTCCCTGCGGACCGGCTACTGTATATTCATCCGGAATACCCATTATCTTAAATGGCTTTAAAATGCCGCTTTGCATTAAGAACGAGGCCACCGCTTCTCCCAATCCTCCATTTATGCTGTGCTCTTCAACTGTTACAATTCCTTTACATTTTTTTGAAAGTGATAAAATCAATTTTGTATCCAAAGGCTTAATGGTATGCATGCTTACCACAGTTACGGCAATACCATTTGCTTTTAGTTTTTCTGCTGCTTTCACAGCAGGATACACCGTTTCTCCATTTGCAATGATGGCAACATCATCTCCTTCTGTTATCAAACGGCCTTTGCCAAATTCAAAACCATCACTGTTATCTTCTTTCAGTTTAGGCATTACCTTTTTGCCAAAGCGTAAGTAAACCGGCACTTTACTTGCTGCTGCCAGTTCGGTGGCTTTTTCTGTTTCAAAATTATCTGCCGGAGTTACAATGATGATATTATTAATGGCACGCAACACAGCAAAATCATGCAGGCTGTGGTGTGTGCTGCCCAATGCGCCATAACTTACACCGGCGCTGATGCCAACAACCGTTGCCGGGTTATTACTATAGCAGATATCATTCTTTATTTGCTCCAACGACCTGGCAGTCAAAAAGCAGGCCGGTGAAACAGCAAATACCTTTTTGCCACAACTTGCTAAACCTGCTGCAACGCCTACCAAATTTTGTTCTGCAATACCTACTTCCACAATTTGTTCAGGAAACTTTTTGCCAAAGGGAACTAATTTACCTGAGCCTCTGCTGTCACTTGTCACAGCTATAATATTCTTATCAGACTCTGCCAGCCGTTGCAGTGTTTCAGAAAATACATCCTGATTAGGGTTATCTGCACCTTCACTAAATTTTACTTCTGCTGCCATTATATTTGAAAATTGAATATTATTTATTGATTATTGAACATTTACAATGCCTGCAACGCTGCGTCCAGCTCTTGCTGTGCCTGTTCATACTGTTCTTTATTTGGTACTCCATGGTGCCACTTCAGTTCATTCTCCATATAACTTACGCCTTTTCCTTTAGTGGTATGAGCAATTATTACCGATGGTTTTCCTTTTTCAAATGGCAAGGCAGCAAATGCCGCTTTCAGTTCATCAATATCATTACCGTTTACTTCTTTTACTGCCCAGCCAAATGCTTTCCATTTTTCATCTAACGGGTCAGTGTTCATTACTTCTGAAGTCGGTGCTGTAATCTGCAATGTATTTTTATCTACAATAGCACATAGATTATCCAACTTATAATGAGCAGCGCTTAATGCCGCTTCCCAGTTGCTTCCTTCTGGCAGTTCGCCATCACCCATCAGTGTAAAGACTTTGTAATCCTTCTTATCCATTTTAGCAGCTATGGCCATACCCGTACAGATAGGCAAACCATGCCCGAGTGCACCGGTATTTTGCTCCACTCCTTTTACTTTTTTTGTAGGATGGCCTATATAATGTGATTTGTATTTACACATTGTTTCTAAATCACTCTCCGGGAAAAATCCTTTATCAGCCAGTACCACATACAAGGCTTCCACACAATGACCTTTGCTTTGTACGTACCTGTCCCGATCCGGTGATGAGAAATTATCAGGCGATACATTCAGCACTTCGTTATACAGGACATTCAAAATATCAGTGCTCGACAAACTGCCACCGGTGTGGCCGGCATTAGCATCCAGTATATACTTCAGGATATTTTTCCTGTAGTGAATTGATTTTTGTTTTAATTCTTTCGTTGTCATAATTTATCTCTCACAGATAACACAGATAAAGACTGATGAATATAATCAGCGGAAATCCGTGTCATCTGTAAGTTGTTTATCATTCATGATTATAGGTTTCCCAACCCAAATAATTTTCAAACGCTTCTTTTAATATACCAGCCGTTTTACTGGCATTCATCACCACATGATGTTCAAAACCGTTACGGCAAACATAGCTCATCAATCCCTGTAAATTATTGATCTGTGCGACGGCACGGTTTCCAAATGTGTCCAGTGCATCATTGGTCAGTTCGCCTTCGCCCACATAAGCCTTGATGATTCCTTTGCAATCATCGGTGCTGATTCGACCGTAAGTCAGCGGCATAGTAGGTGTGCGGCCATCCAGTGCGCCATATGTATTTTCAGTACCCACAGTTGTTCCTAAAATGGGCGCTGTGCTTATAGAGATATCCGGCAAAAATGATTTAGCCCAGTTGCCGCAATGGAATAGCACACATTTAGTATCATCATTGGCATAATTATTATTCCAGTCAACCAGCGCAGAAGGCGAACCGCTTGCCAACTGCATCGCATACATGCTGAGTGTGCCCGTAACATCCACTTCACAAGCAGATGGCAGCATGTTCTCACTCATCATGCTCATGCTGGTGCACACATTACATCCGTAATTCTTCTGTATCGAAGTCCAGCATTGAATTGCAGTGGCATCTAAACTATTTTCCTGCATAAAGTCTGCAAGCACCACATCCAGTTTTGCAATCTGCACCAATTTATCCGGCGGCGTTAAACCAGTGTTGGTGTATGCATGAATTTTTTCCAGTTTTTCTTTCACCGCTTTATCATCGGCTGTTAATTTATTGGCATTGCCTAAAATTTCACTTAAGTCAACTGTAGTTACTGAAATACCATTGCGCTGCAATAATTTTTCGCTGTAACGAACCGTATTAAAAGCCGTTGGCCTTGCACCCACTGCGCCAATACGCACCTTGCGCAAACCATTTACCACCCGGCAGGTGGCGGTAAAGTTTTTTAAATCTGTGATGAACGATTCATCTCTGGGGCTGACCACATGTTTGGTGGTGAGTGAATATTTTATGCCGTACTGATATAGGTTATTACACACCGAAATTTTTCCACACCAGGCATCTCTCCTGTTCACCACATCCATCTTACCCAAATCATCAGGATAACCCTGTATTAAAACCGGGACCGTTAATCCGGACAATTTAATTGTTTCTGCCACACCTTTTTCATCGCCAAAATTTGGAAGTACCACCAATATGCCGTCAATTTCATCCGCATGTTTTTTAAATAACGCCGCACATTTTTGTGCTTCCGCAAATGTTTCAACGCCGCCGAGTTTACTATCGGCATCACTTAACATTACTGGTGCAATATTTAATTGTTTGAACAGGTCTAAAATTTCCGTTCTTGCTTCGGCCACCAGTTTATCAGGAAAAAAATCACGGTTGCCGATAATAACACCGAGTGTACTGTTTTTTATTGCTGCCATTGTATTATAAAGCTTTTGTTTTTAAGTAATGAATTTGAAATACTGCTTCTTTGTCTCTTGCATCTGCATTGGGCAAATCATAATCCTGGTCAGTAGGTGTATCTGCATTGGGAAAGCGCCGCACTGCACCCGTTCTGAAAACAATCCTTTCAACAGACGCCACAGGCGCAAAACATAAATTATTATTGGGCTTGCCACCGTTAATAGTTACAGTATAAAATCTCGTTGTGGTGTTCAGTTCAATTTTAAAACTGAGCATTTCACCTGCATTGTATTTACCCAACGATTTATTACGATAGCCTTGTTTGGTTAAAATACTTCCGGTTGAATCTAACATGATACGTAAACAGGGAGTACCTTTTGCATCTGCCAGTTCAATTTGCAATTCGCCGGTATTATTTTGTTGTGGTGTTACAGAAAACTCAACAACACAATTTTTTGATGCAGGAAAAACTCTTTCGGCTTTTGCATAATCGAAGGGGTCGCTGTCGGCCAATGTAAGCGCATTGTCTTTTACAATAGCCCTGCACCAAACAGGGCTGTATAAATTCCAGCTGTTGACTGTTGACGCTTTTGAAAATTTTTCATCGATAGGTTTCAGTTCTTTATCTTTTACCGGCACCGGGATTTTACTCACCCATATATCTTCTTTGTTCATGCTGTAACTCACCCACATATTTCCATCAGCAGGTTTGCCATCCATTTCCTGTATACCACGTACATACTGCGGACCATAACTTTTATAGGCCCCACCATACCGCAGTGATGTTATTTCTCCATTTACGAGTAAGAGGTTTTTATATTTCAAACCATCATCACTTACACTTACTGCAAGCGGCCAGCGGAATTCAGAGGGATTGTACACCGTTGCATATTTACCATCACTGGTTTTTTGCCCCCAAATTTTTGCATTGGCATTTACAAAGCCCGGCGCACGGGTTGGGCCATACTGCCATGTCTTACCATTGTCTTTAGAAATACTTGTAAGTGCATATTTCCACAAAGCAACCACCCTGCCATCCTTCAGCCTGTAATAGCTAAATGCTTTAAAATCTTTTTGCAGTGGAATTAACGGGTCGTTACGGTCAGCCTCCTCCACTGTCTGCATCATTAATAAAGGAGTGCTTAAAATTTCTTCGCAAGCTGCAGTTAAATCCTTGTCACCTGATGATTTGTAAAACGGATACGAAGTATTTTGCTCATTAAAAGAATGATTGTAGCGCAGAAAATAAATTTCACCGAAGCTTCCATCTTTTTTTATTTCTCGTATTACACGGCCCACACCATTACCGTCATTTGGATCATCTTTAGGTGCCAGCACAATACCGTAATAAGCCAGTGCATATAACTTACCGGCTTTACTGGTATAAAAACCCATCCGCTGGTGCATTACGGCAAAAGTATTTTTGGCTGCTTCTTTCACCCCTTCTTTTGTAAACCCATCCGGAATTTTATATGGTGGGAAAATAATTACTGGGTCAGTCCAGCTATACCCATCTTTTGATGACTGCAATAATGTTTGCCCTGGCGGAATATGCTCACCAATAGAATCGCTCAAATATTCCAAATAAAAAGTGTTGTTCCAATAAGCCAGCATGGTGGCATGGTTATATGTCCATGAAGTGGTTCTGTTTTTATCTGCCCTGTTAGCCCTCATGGTTTGTATATTATGTACACCAATAGCGGGAGACAACTGGCCGTGGTGATAATCTACATTAGAAAGCGTACCACCCACATAACGGACAGTATCTTGCCCAATTAATAATGAGTAATTAATAATTAATAATATCGTAATTGCTAAACGCATAATTTTTTCAACAGCTTTTATTCAAACTGCTGACGGGGTTTAGAGCCGCCGTCAGGGTTTGGCGAAGTTTCTTTTTAGTTGTTTTATAAATTTCTTTTCCACTGGTACAATCGTTCCGTGTTTATGTCCCGCAGGTACACTCACTTTTGCTGTCACATTTTCAAAATGCACAAAATCTTTTGTAGCAGATACCTCATAAATTTTCTTCCGGTAACTGTCGTAATAAATCAGCCATTCATTTTTCAATTTCACCACCGAAGGGCCTTCCGTGAAATTATCAGTGAAGGCTTTTGATACATTCCTCCATGGACCAACAGGCGTTTCGCTAAAAGCCACTTTTACATTTCTTTCCGGACGGGTATTATCTTTCAGCACCAGCACATAATCGCAATTTGCCCGTTTTACAATCACTGCATCAATTACACTAAAGCCGGGGTCATAAAATAGTTTTGTTTCGCTAAATGTTTTAAAATCTTTTGTTTCCGTATAGTACATCCGGTGATTATTGCTGTCTTCTTCAATACCCCGTTCAAATCTTCCGGGTATGCAACTGGCCCAGATAATGATGTACTGCTGCTGTACATCATCGTAAAACAATTCAGGAGCCCAAACATTCACGGTAGTGAGTTCTTTATCCATTACAGAAATGAAGCGCTGCCCACTCCAGTGTATTAAATCTTTTGATGAGGCATAGCCAAACCCCATATCACCTCTCCAGCTGCTGGTCCATACCAAATGAAATGTACCATCCGGCCCTTGCACCATGCTGGGGTCTCTCATCACTTTTTGCTTACCCACTTCTGGCTTCAACAACACAGTATCCACATCATTCCATATTCTCCCATCGTAGCTGTACAGCATTCGCAGGCCAGCATCGGCAGGTTCATGAAAAGAAGTGAATAAATATGCCTTCTTATTGCAGGAAGCAAGAAGAATTAATAATAAACAATTAACAATTAATAATTTCAGCCGCATAATTATTACTTCTCTAAAATGAGCACCCAGTCGTTTCCATTTTGTTTTTCACCGGGGGGATTAAAACTTACAACTCCCTTATTTTTAAAAGCTGGTATTTTCTCTTTTGTTCCGGTCCGCGGATTAAACCAGTTACCCTTACTAGCTATAAATTCTAAATAACGGGTATTCGCCTTAAACTCTTTTCCATCATACACATAAAACAGTGCAAAATTTTTCCCTTTAGTCGCCAGTACTCTTTCATACTTTTCACCATTCTCAACGACCAATTCCTGCGCAGGCATCCTGTCGAAATAGGAGTACGACTCCATCAATTTTTTCAAATGTCTCATTTGCCCCGCTGCTTCAGCCATCAATCCTGTTTTCCAATCCTGCCTTGGGAAAAAGGAAGCATCCTTGTCTCCCTGGTTGTAGTATTGCATTACCGCATTATGCCCATATGTAAAACCGGCACCACCGGCAAACACACTCCAGTAGGCATAACGACGGATATCCGCTGCATTCCAGTAGCCATCTGCAGTATCATGCAAACCGTATGGAATGTCTTCATAACTTGGCTCACCATCCAATGTCGGCTTCACTGGCTCCATAGCATAGTCTTCTTCAATATATTTCCAGTTGTCCTCCCCAAAATGTCTTCTCTCCTTTGAAGAAGTGTCTTGTGCATAACTTTTATGTCCGCTCTGAAACATGTTGAAGTCCAACCAAAGCGACTGATGAAACCAATCTGTACTGCTCGTCCTTCCCCTCGGGTGAAATGTCATCAAATGATTATTGTCAAAATTTTTAATAGTGCTGCCAATTTTCTCCCAAACTGCATATCCATCTTTCCCGGGGATGTCACCGCCATTCAGCCAAATGATATTGGCTTTACTTTTATACCGCTTCGCCAAAAACTTTGCATACACCTCCGCCTGCTGCTCGTTTATCTTACCACTCTTTACATTGCTGCCCCATGTAGGTACAAGTGCCATGTATATGCCTCTTTTTGCTGCTTCGTCAACAACGTAATCTACATGATCCCAGTAATCATATTGCAACGAGTCACTAAAACTATTGCCTTTAGTTATTGCCGGCTTTGATACGTCGAAATTCTCTAACGCCCAGTCACCGTAAGCATTCTTTGTGTTATTGAAATCATGCAGCAGCATAGCCTGCACCACATTAAAGCCTTGCTTTTTTCTTGTGTCTAAATAAAGTGTTACATCTTCCCTTTTACATTTTACAAACAGCAGCCATCCGGTATCACCCATCCAGAAAAAAGGCTTGCCATCCTTTGTTTGAAAATATCTTTTGTTGGCAGAAACTTTCAATGGCTGCATTTGGCCATTGCCGCCTATCCCAATCAATAGCATTGCCACGACCAGTAATTTTTTCAGGTTACCAGCAGCAGTCATTCTGCTCATCGTTCCTTGCGTCGCACACTTGTACATCATGAATTCTATTCAGCTTTTTTTAATACAGGTTTATAGCCTTTTATCCCAAAGTATAATATCACTAAAAAACAAATAAGCGGAACTATATAGCCCACCTGTATGTTATCATTTGTAGCATCAATAATTCTTCCCATCACAAATGGAATAATAGCTCCACCAACGATTGACATCACCAGCAGTGAACCACCAATTTTTGTTTCCTTATCCAGGCCTACAAGTCCCAATGCAAAGATGGTAGGGAACATGATGCTCATAAAGAAACCCATCGCACCCAAAGAGTAAATCACCATCTTTCCATCGGTAACAATCGCAAGAGTGCAAAGAAGTGCCGCCATCAACGCATACACCCTCAGTAATTTATCAGATGCAAAATACCTGGTTAATGCCACCCCGATGAAACGGCCAGAGAGAAACAATGTGCCATAAATGCCTCCCAGGTAATACCCTGCCATCTTTTCATCAACACCGCCGTATTTCATTGCCATACGGACAAAGAAACTGGTTACACATACCTGGGCTCCTACATAAGCGAACTGTGCAATTACCGCCCACTTTAAATGCTTGTGCCGGAAGGCTTTTATAAACTCGGATAACTTTGAAGTTTTTGAATCATCCTTAACTTCCGGCAACTTAAAAAAGAAAAATAGTATTGCCACCAGTATAAAACCTCCTGCAATGAACATATAGGGAGTTTTTACTGAGGCCGACTCCATATCCAGATAGGCGGTACGCTCCACAACTGACATGGCAGATAATTCCGCTTCGGTATGATTGATGCCTGAAAAAATGAATATTGAACCAACAATCGGGGCAATTACAACAGCAAGACCATTTATGGCCGCCCCAAGATTTAAACGGCTGCTGGCAGTTTCGGGTTCTCCCAAAATAGCAGAATAAGGATTGGCTGCTGTTTCAAGAATTGCAATACCGCAACCCACTACAAACAACGCAAATAAAAACAAAGGGTAGATTCGTCCACCTGCAGCCGGTAAAAATATCAGAGAACCTATTCCAGCCAGAATCAACCCCGCAATGATACCATTTTTATAACCCCATTTTTTTAAAATCATCCCCGCCGGAATTGCCATCAGAAAATAAGCGAAATACACTACCTGGTCAATATAAATGCTTTGCGTATTATTAAGCTGGCAGGCTTTTTTTAAATGCGGAATCAATATTCCGTTCAGGTTATGAACCATTCCCCAAAGAAAAAACAAGAAAGTAACCAGGATAAATGGCACCACAAATTCCCTTTTAGTAAGTGACTTATGACCGGAATTCTTAAACACTGTTTGAGTTGGCTGCATCGTCAGGTTTCGTTGAATTTATTGAATTGAAAAACGTTTTGTTTCTGTGTTGTATATCACACTTTTCTTTCCATTGCTTAAAATATACTCGTTACTGGCAGTTGATTTCACAGGCTTCATCGTTACTGCAGTCTTTAACACATCCGCATCTGTATCAATTGGCAATTGTGCCATACTTCCACCTGCCATAAATGCTGCAATGCCAAACTCCGGGTAACTGTCGCCACTGTACATTACAACCTTACCGGGAAATTTTTCTTTGTATTCCTTAACGGCCCGGTACACCTGTTCAAAACTTGTTTTCTTCGGTTTTAACAAACGGGCATGTTGCCGTGGAGCTAAGTTTAATCCTCCTTTGGGTTCATACGCTGTACCATCTGCCTGGTAATGCCAGTAGCGGATGTCAATAATATCAATCAGTGAAGCATAAGCAGGCATTGCCAGAATAGAGTCCTGCACATCTTTCGTTACACTTAAACCAATCAAAGGTTTTTTCCCGGTTTCCCTTTCCCAGTCACGAATAACATCTAACCAGAATTTTACAAAATGTAAAGGCCCGGTGTATTCCTCACTGATGAATTGAATGACCCCGTTGTTATCCTTAAAATTATTCAAACACTGGCGGATGTATTTTTTGTGCAGTTCTTTTCTTATAGGATTTGAAATATCATAAAACTGTTCAGCATAAAAAATCCGCTTATCACCAGCATAGTTCACCGGCTCAACGAAACTTGTATTATTGATGTTATTAGCGGTTCGCCAGGGAAAATCAGCATAATGCGCACCCGCCTCAATTATGTTATGCTGGAAGTAGTTTTGATGCACAAGTACCAGCCCATTCCGGTCAGCTAAATCTGCAAACTGCTTTAACCGGCTCCAGTAAAATTTGTTATACTTGGTCAGATCGTATTTGCTTAAGCCATCCCATGCGGTGCCTATGCCACTCCTTGCAAAAGGGAGTTCATAAAAAGGCGGCCATACTTCTCCGTCCATTCGTCTGATGCGTTCATGGTCATCCCTTCTTCTGTCATACCATAAACCATAGTTATGCTCCAAAGCAACTGTACCGGTTGCTTTCATATCGTTCACCACTTCATCAATATTATCAGTTAAACCTTTGCCTGCCCTTCCGGGAACAAACCTGGTCAGATGAGGCTTCGCCTGTTGAATATCGCCTGGCTGCAATCCACCACTCCACCATTGCACATTGGTACGTTTACCAGTAAGTATTATATCATCAAAAACCAGCCATCCGTTTTTGACGGATACACTACCAACCTTCTTGCTCACTGATAGAGAGTTTCTGGACTCTATATTTTTAATAAGTCTTTCCAAATCGTTTTGAGGGAGAACTTCCGCTATAGAAAAGGAAACAGGTATAGGATTTCTGGTTCCTGCAATTTCAATCCACTCTTTCAACTGCATTCTTGACTTACTCGCCTCTTTTGTTAACGCCAATGCTGTCTCCACACTTGGACTGCTGCTGGCCTCAGTAGGTACAAACAGAAGCTGTGCCTGAGCATCCACATCCTTATTTAATCTTTCTTTTAACTGCTGGTAAAATAAACTCCGTGGAGTAATTGTGTTGTTCGATTCACCCCAGTAACCATCGCCGCTGAATTGTGCCCAACTGCCAAAAGCCCAGTTTTGTGCCGTGGGGGGCTGGTAGCAATCAATTTTCGCAGCAGAGCAATTCCAAAAAACGCTGTTGGCAGCAGCCCAACCAGCGCCATTAGCATCCTGTCCTCGGTTTCCAAACCGTAAGGCATTCCCATCCACATTCACCACATCAAACAGCACACCACTGGCCCAACTATCAACAGTCCCGCTGAAACTATAAGGCAATACAGACTCACATTGCACGAAAGCATTAGGGCCCGGAGCACAATAGCCAACCGCAAAATCATGGTAGCCGCTTTGTGCATAACACCGCTGAAACAGTGTTTGCTGACCTGTAGTTAAAAACGTATAACGCCGTTGCCCGCCAATTTCAGAAACAGGGTTTTGAGATATACAATCTTCCACAGTTATGCGTTTAGAAGTTTCCAGCACACTTACTGCACTGCCTGCAAAATTTTCAAAACTGATTTGCCGAATCCAGCAGTCTTCTGCCGCTTCTACATTAATTGCATTCCAGCGGTGATCTTCGTCTTTAATATTTGTTTTATCAAATGCGGAAACCATTTTGATACTTTCTACTCCGCTGTTGCTGATGCGGCCCGCACTGTTATAAAAATAAAAAGTACCACCGCCATATGTTGTATCTAATGCGGTGGTTATCGGCGCATCAATGTAAATTGTATTGCCTTCTATTTTTGTAATGGTACGGTCGAAGAACAAATCCCTCTCGCCGGGTTTCCAGCCGAGGGCGGAAATACCGCCACCAAAAATATCGGTACCGGTTGCTTTTATCCAGTTGGCAGTTGAAGGCCTGCGAATGATTATTTTATCAGAATGCTGTTTAAAAGCAATAGAACTGTCCACATGAAAACTCATGGCATTTACCGGCACATAAGCATCCATAATTTTATTACCATATAAGTCCTTTGGCACATCATTTCTGCCAACAATTTTTACCAATGCCAGCCTGCCGGTTCCGGCACCAATAATAGTTGTGGCATTAATCCCGCTGCCACGCAGTACAACACCGCTTGCAGTGATACGCAACTGCCCGAATACTTCGTAAGTTCCTTTTTGTAACAACACGGCACCACGAAAACCGTTAACATCGGCTGGCAGTGAAGCTACATAATCAAGGGCTGATTGTATACGCAGTGTTGCATCGCCTTTTACAACAGGTACAACTACTTTTACCGGCAATGACGGAATAGCTTTTTCTGAAGCCATATAACCGCAGTAAGAAAAATCGGGGATGCGGTTGTTGAGAGAGTCGGGTGTATAGACAAGCCTCCCCTTATCAAAAGATAAAGGAGGAACAGGCTTCACTGCTTTTTGAGCCAGTAAAGCCTGTTGAAAGAAAATGAAAAATATTACTACACTCAGATAATATGGCTTCCTGTAATTCACGCAGATTCATTAAACTGAATTAAATCACTTTTTAACAACGGCAGATGGTTTTACATTCTTTACATCTACCACACTGTTTAAATATACTTCAATATTGCTATAACCCGAAGCGGTAATTTTTGCAGCATCAGCCGCATCGTTTGGATTCAGTTTGCTCTTAATTTCATACGCATCAGGCATTCCGTCGTTATCAGAGTCTTTATAAGGAGCACCTTTGTACTCAGGATAGCCGCCTACCTGGCTTATATCAGTAATAATTCCCTGCTTATATGAATCAAGCGGCATACGGCGATGCTTGAATTGTGCAGTTGGCGCCACTACATTATCAGGAACCTCAATTTTACCGGTTATTACCTGTTTTACAATCCTGCTATCCACAGCATCTCTTTTGGGCAATGTAGCACCAGCATTGGCTAAAACATAGGTTCTTGCTTCTTCTGCTTTGAGAACTGTAACAGAAGGCATCGGCAATGACCGGGGCCATTTCATATAGTCCCTGTATTCACCAGCATCTTTTTCATCTTCTATCTGCACACCACCATTCCAGTTGTCTTTGGTAATAGCAGGATAACCTTCCACAACGTTACCATTAACATAAGCCCTTCCGTACACTTTAGTCTTCAATTTACTTCTGCCGCTTTCAGGTTTAAGAATGCGGTAAGCTATCGGAGTTTTTGGTGTAGCAGGACCAGGTTTGAAATAGTTATTAATGATATTGAACTGTGCCCTGTAGTCGCCGCCATCAATACTGCGATGTACCCAGTTGAACACAACGTTATTTACAAAGTTGAAAACACCATTCCAGCCAACGGATGGGTTACGTCCAGCATTGTTGGCCCACAGGCTGCGGATAAACGTACAGTTCTCCCCACCCAGTGTGCTGCCAAATGCATGGTTCCAGGTATCTAATGCTTCGCCGAAAATGGAATTCTGAATAGTAATATTTACAGTAGGAAATTTATCTTCCGTCTTACCAGTACTATCGTTGTACATGTGACGGTACATACTCATATTCTCATCCAGTCCCCAGGTGGCACTTACATGGTCTATCATAATATTACCAATGGGATTACCGCCAATCGCATCATCCCGGCGGCCCACCCATGTTTCGCCCCGGCGGAAACGCATATACCGGATGATGACATCATGTGTGTTAATCCAAACACTTTCACCAGCCACACATACACCATCGCCAGGAGCTGTTTGCCCGGAAATTGTAATGTAAGGAGCTCTGATTATTAAAGGAGTTTTTAAGCGGATAATGCCCGCCACATTAAAAACAATAATTCTTGCGCCACCCTGTTCGCATGCCCAGCGCAAACTACCCGGACCATCATCATTTAAATTAGTAACAACAATTACTTTGCCGCCCCGGCCACCAAAACTATATTTACCACCACCTTCTGCACCCGGAAAAGCAGGAATCTCTGCCTGTGGCAATTCATCTACTCTCGAAGCCCAGGGTATAAAAGGCTTGCCATGTCTTGCATCTTCCATAATGATGGGATAAGCAACTGCCCATGCCGAATCTGAGTGGCGGTTTGCCTCTTTCAATAAAGAGTCAGATGCCCGCTGCACATCTGCAGGAATTTCGGGATACTGTGAATAAGCACTGCTTACCAATAACACTGCAAAGATTCCGAAGAAAAAAAGCTTCAACTTCATAAGAAAAAATATTAGACCTGTTTGACGTAATGTTTGTCAAACAATTGCACTGTATAACAAATACCCTAAAACAAGAAAGAGAAGATTGCTCTTCTCTTTCGTCAATCATATTTTACTGTAACGGGTCAAATGTACCTCCCCAATTATTATTTTGAATCAAACTTGGATTGTTGACAATCGCAGCTTGTGGCACCGGGAAGAAATAATATGTAGCCAGGAAATTAATCGGGTTTGCATCCAACTTGGTTGTTGAGTTAGTACCGTCATGATTATTGTTACGAATTGTCGTAAAATAATTTGTCATCATATTATCCAGATTTTGAACGTCCCTGTAATTAGCACTAGCTGTATTCTTTAAGTCAGTTGCAGTAGGTATTCCTGAGCCGGTTCTTAAAACTATCCGGAGCCTGTTTCTTTGCCAGCCTTGCAAATCAGACATTCTCTTCCAACGATACAAATCCCAAAACCTTTTTCCTTCAAAAGCAAACTCAATCTTTCTTTCCAGTAAAATTGCATCAAAGAGCTGTGCCCTGGTTAAACCCGCACTAAGGCCGTAGAGATTACCAGTGCCAGCAGTAATACCTGCCCTTTTTCTTACAGCAGTAAGCCCGGTGTAGCCCTCTTCAGTAGTTGCAATACGACCAATACCTACTGCAGATTCAGCAAGGTTCAGCAATACTTCTGCATAACGTAACTCTATCCAGTCTGTACCACTATATTGGGGGTCGCTAAAAGTAAACGTACCTTCAGACACTGCTTTACGGCAATAAAACCCTGTATTTGATGCAGAACTCTCAGTTGACTTTGTAGAAGTCTCATAGTATGTCCACAATTTATAAGTTGTATTACCGTCAAGGGGCCAGGTACATCCATTATAAGCAATCGTAGCATCAAACCGGGGATCCCTGTTTTTGTAGAACAAACTGTCGTAATATGTATATGCCCCAGTTGCATCTCCTGGCATCTTGCCATCCTTCATCGGATATGAACGTACAAGTTCCCAGGTAGGCAGGTTGGAACTGCTTCCATTTAAGTATGATGGCCTGCACGCCTTGTCCCAACCATTATTCTTTTTGGTTTGATCACCAGTTGAAGTATTATAGCCAGTTATCATCACAGCCTCTGGGTTATTCAACTCTGCAAACCACATTGTTTTGTAATTTGTATTCAGTCCAAACCCATTTGCATCAAGTATTGTCTTGGCCTGAAGGTTAGCATCATACGCTGCCTGCCATCTTGAAGTTAAATCAGAAGGGTTAAACATCGGACTTGCATAATATAGCAGCACACGGCCTTTGAACGCAGCAGCAGCTCCTTTTGTTATTTTACCCCAATCAGTGCTTACTGTCCATTTTCCCGGCAGGTTATCAATTGCATAATCCAAATCTGTAACCATTTGTGTAAAACACTCAGATGTTTTATTTCTTGGAAGCAATGCCGAATCTCTGGCATCATTGCCTACGCCGTATAATGGCTGAAGTACCAGTGGGACACCGCCGTATATTCTTACTAAATCCCAATAACGGAAGGCTCTGAAAAATCTGGCCTGTGCCAAAAATTTCTTTTTTGTAAACTCTGGCAAAGAGCTTGTTTCTATCCCTTTTATAAACGAATTTATTTGCCTGATTTTCCCCCAGTTTGTAGTAGGCTGAGTATTGTTGGTGTTTAAAGCAGTTCCAAAATCTTTAGGCTCATCAGTTCCATAGCTCATTGTACCTTCCATAAACTTATTGCCTGAGGCATAGCCTTCTTCGGATAATTGCGACTGGGTACCGCTTAATACACTGCTGGTATTTTGCCCGCCCCATAAAGGAAGGTTGTTATCATACAGGTTATCCATATTTAATTGTACTAAAACCGAATCGCTAAACACAAGGTCCGGCTCCAGCTTAGAAAGGTCTGTTTTGTCCAGCACTTTCTTACACGATGCCAGGCTAAGCACCGCAATTACTGCTATATATATTTTAAAGTGTTTCATTTTTTCTTTTTTTTGTGATTAGAGATTAACATTTAATCCTAAATTAAATGACCGAAGCTGAGGGAACACATCATACGAACCATTTGCATTATCCTTATAATCGTAGGGATTAAAAAGATTAAGAGGGTTCTCCCCGGTCAAATAAACCCTTGCGCTATTGAAGCCGGCTTTCTTAACCAACTGAGAAGGTAATGTATATGAAAGGTTGAAATTGGTAACCCTGAAACTGGTCGAACTTCTCCACCAGAAATCTGTTGCCACATCATATGTACCGGTATAATAGGGTGAAGGGTAAGCAGCACCAGTGTTAGTTGGGGTCCAGTGGTCTGACCAAAAGGCGGGTCTGTTGGAATAGGCATTGCCCACTTTTCTGGCTGCGCTTTCAACAGAACCAATACCACCCCAGCCTAAGCCCATCACTACATTCAGGCTGAGGCTTTTGTAAGCAACACCCCAGTTAAAACCTAATCCAAAATGATTATCTGATTTTGATTTCAAATAATCCTGATCGTCAGATGTGATTTTTCCATCGGGGGCAGCATATTGATTTGTTGTCGCATCTTTTGCACCTCTTATATCTTCAAAATAAAGCATTCCAGGTTTTGGTGCCTGTCCAAAAATCGTATACCCAGGAAATTTTGCCAGCCAAGCATCTATATCTGCCTGCGACCTGAACATTCCAAGACAGCGATAACCCAAAAAGCCCATATCGCTTGACTTGCCGGTGGGGTCAAGGAATGTACCAAGATTCCCTTTAGAAACATCTGTAACCAACACCTTATTGTCATTCCAGTTAAAATTAGCTGTTACATTATAACTCCAGTCCTTATTAATATTTGCCCGCCAGTTCGCCGAAGCCTCAAATCCAAACGTATTAACCTTTCCAAAGTTCTCAGAAGGAATAGCAGTACCAATTAATATTGATGGCGAAGATGTCAGGTTTGACAACATGTTTGAACGCTTATCAATAAATCCATCTAACGAAACCCCTAAACGGTTTCTAAGGAACCTTAAGTCAAGACCTAAATTGTATTTATCCACATTATCCCAATGTACATCACGGTTTGCCATATCTACGTTCGACACAACAGCCAGTCCCCTGTCGGTGTTACCGCCAAAAACAGCAGCTTTACCGGTCTGGATAGAATAGCTTCTTAGCCATTGATAGGATTTTGTAGCATCCAGGCCCAGCCACCCTACCGAACCCCTCAACTTAAGATAGTTAACTACTTTTGCAGCCTTCTCGAAAAAATTTTCTTCTGAAATTACCCAACCCGCAGATACTGAAGGGAAATAGCCCCATCTGTTTTCAGGTGCGAAGTTCTGGCTTGCATCGGCCCTGAATTGAAATTCTGCAAGGTATTTGCCTGCAAAATTATAATTAACACGGCCAACATATGCCATACGTCCGGCTTCAGAAATGGTTTCATTTGCTGTTTGTGTACCGGTAGCAAAGTTCATATTGTCCTGTCCACCAACAACAACACCTTCTGCCATTCCGGCAATACCATCAGCAAACGATTCGCTTTGCTCATATCCTGCCAATGCAGAAATCTGGTGGCGGCCAAAAGTCCTGTCGTAGTGCAGGGTTGTATTAAGCTGATAGCTGTTAGAGATTGTTGGGTTCAGCCTTACCCTGTCGCCATTGCTCCATGTGTAAGTCTTAATTACAGAATCGCCAAGAATATGGCCATGATTACCAAGCTTATTGAAATCATAAACATTATACTTTGTCCCATACTGCTTACCCCATGAATTGCCAATATTCTTATTGAAGTTCACAGATGCCCTTAACCCCTTAACAAAACGTGGCTCATAAGACAACTGTGCCTGAAAGTTTAAACCTGTATTGTAAGAGCTTGTGTAGTTGTCTAAAGCATGTACACCAAAGTAGTGATAAGTATTGATGTTGGAACTGGTTCCTGCCCCTGGTATTAAAATAGGCAGGTCTTTTATGTGAGAAGGGTTGAACTGAGACTCTCCAATAAGGGTTTTCCAGTCGTTATCAAGGCTTTCATTTCCCTGTTTGTTAAAGGTGTTCTTTTTGTCTGACAGGTTTGCGCTAAGCGAAAGTCCAAGTTTTAAACCAGTTGTAAGTTTTATATCACTGCTTGACCTGAATGAATAACGCTTATAACCAAGGCCATCAAAATTGCTGTTCTGGTCACTAAAAGAAAAACCCGCAAAGTAAGTAGCTTTATCAGAACCTCCTGAAATATTAAGTGTATGGCGCATTTCAAAAGCTTTTTGCCATGCCTGGGAAAGCCAATCGTAGTTATGCGTTTTGAAATACTCAAGTTCGTCAGGAGTATAATAGGCCGGTAATGCAGATGTAGCTGCTGTATCCCAGTTTTTAGAACCTGCATTGTAATTATTAAGGTATACGGCCTGGTCGTACCCGTTCATCATTTTAGGCATATAGGGTGCATCAGACATACCAAACGATGCATTATAAGATATTGATGCGGCACCTGATTTTCCCCTTTTTGTTTTTACCAGTATTACTCCGTTGGAACCCAGTATCCCATAAATAGCTGCAGCAGCATCTTTTAGAACTGAAATATTATCAACCTCAGTTGCATCCAGCATATCAAAATCAGTTTTTGTCCTTATGATGTCGTCAATTACATAAAGAGGCTCTTTTGAACCACCGTCTTTTGAAAAATATATTGGATTACGGATTGTAATTGAAGCCGCTTCACCTGGTCTTGAGAAACCACCAGATACACTTACACCGACAATTTGTCCTTTTAATGCCTCAGATAAATTGCCTACAGGTATATCCTGGATATTCTTCATCTCAACTGCGCCAACAGAACCTGTTAAATGTGCTTTTCTCTGTGTACCATATCCTACAACAACAACTTCATTAAGATCCGTACCTAACCCTTCCAGAGAGATTGAAAGGTTCCCTGTTCCTGCTTTGGTCTCATACACAGCATATCCAACATAAGTAACAGTAATTACAGATTCAGCAGAGGGGGCATTAATGGTAAACGCTCCATTATCGTCAGTTAATGCCGACACATTACTATTCTTAACCTTAATAGTAGCCCTTCCAAGGGGCAGGTTTGTTTTGCTGTCAACAACTTTTCCTTTTACTGTTACCTGCTGAGCAAACAGGCTGCCAGAAACAGAAATTGCTGCTATTACAAACAGCATCGTCAGCAATCGTTTTAGTTTCATAAATTGTTAGTTTTATTTGTAATAAGTGAACCCGATTTTGTTTACGACTTAATTCCTGCCGCCTCTTTGTCCCTCTTTTCCTTTAACCGCTGCTGCCAGGCTTTTTCTTCCGCTTTCATGTCGTATCCCTGCGAGGATAAATAGTTATTAATTTTTCCTTTGTATTTGCCAAACATCTTATGCTTATCATCTGATGAGCCTTCGTCCATTGCTTTCTCCCTTGCCTCTACCAGCCATGTATATATTTGTTTTTTTTGCTCATCAGTCAATGTTAAAATCATGTCCTGGTAAGCAGCAAAAGTTACATTGAGTACATTGTAAGTCATCCCGTCTTTTACTTTCTCAAGCTGACCTTCAGTAAGCAATCCTTTTAGTTGAGCGAAAAAATCAGCATGTTGCTGCAATAAAAGAGAAGATTTTTTTTCTGCTTCAACTTTAATAGCCGCATCAGCTTCTTCAGCCTGTTTTTCCTGCTTAATCGCAGCTACTGCCAGTTTCGACTGGTCGTGTATCTTATTTAATGAGATATACTGGTTTGTAATTGTTTCGAGTACAGAGTAATAATTTGCAGAATCTGTTATGCCTAATGTGTTTACGATTTTTGCAGCCCTGCCTTTAACTACCTCTTTATAGTCAGCTTCTTTTTGTGCATCTGTTATTTGGGCACCTGCATTCGTACAATAAATAAAGGAAAACAGCAGTAACAAAACCGGCAAGGCTTTAAGGGGGGCAGACAAACAACCCAAACTTTTTTTTACAATAACAAGCAACTGTCGGTTCATTAGTAGCATTTAATCGTCAGAATAAAAGACACATGAGTATAATGGTCTCATTCACAGAATAAAATTACTGCCCCCCGAAAGGGTAAAAAATGTAAGGTTTCGCTATAAAGATGGAAGATTTTCCTATGTAATTCAAATCAAAAACCGGGAACGATTGCGTAAAAAATTTACCGTTTTCAGTTTACTTTCAGTGAAATAGACACCGGTTTCAATCCGGGGCTTTTGGCTGTTAATGTAATATTTCCCTTTTTTTCGCCTGATTGTATTATTGCCAGAGCAAGGCCTTTCCAGCAATTCCTGACCGGACTTTTTAAGCTGACAGTATCGGCCTGGTAGCCGTTATCTGTTCCAGCAATAGTAGCAGCACCTTTAAGAGAAAAAATTACCTGGTTGTTTGCATCGGGTACAAGATTGCCGCTTCTGTCTGTAATTCTTGCAGTTACAAAGCACAAATCCTTTCCATCTGCTTTCAAAACACTCTTACCTGCTATCAGTTCTATCCTTGCTGCCTGACCAGCGGTTTTTATTTCTTTTGTAAGAACAGGTTTCTCATTCCTTTTAGTAATCACTTTTATCGCTCCTGCTTTATAAGGAACCCGCCACATAACATGCAAAGTGCTGTCAGTTTTCTGCCTTTTGCCTGCCGATTTGCCGTTTACGTACAGTTCAGCCGCATCGGCATTGTTATAATATGCCCACACATCAACCGTATCACTTTGTTTCCAGTTCCAATGCGGAAATACATGAAGCACAGGTTTATTAGTCCATTCACTTTGGTACATGTAATACACATCTTTGGGAAAACCTGCCAGGTCAACAATTCCATAGTAAGAACTTCTTGAAGGAAATTTTGGATATGGCAGTGGTTCTCCGAGATAATCAAAACCACTCCAGACAAATAAACCGGCAATATGCGAGTTCTTTTTAACTGCCAGCCAGCTTTTTTCGTGAGTGGCACCCCAGTAGGCATGTGTATTGTCGTAAGCAGCGCAGGTAAAATCTTTATTGCCATGGGCAAATGTATCCTGTGCCTTATAATCAGGTGGCCAGATGCGGATACTGTCTGACGGGAACTGATAGACACCCCTTGTTTCTAAAGCAGATGCCGTTTCGGTAGCTATGAATTTCTGACCAGGAAAACGCTGTGGCAATGCCTCATAGTCGTACAGCTTATAATTAAAGCCCAATACATCCAAAGCATTTGCCTGGCTGATGAAATTTTTTTCAGCAAAGGTTTCAGTCAGCGCTGTTGTAACAGGCCTGGAGATGTCGACAGTTGTAATAGCTTCCACCAATTTCTTAACCAAGACAGTGCCGCTGCTGTCAAATTGTTCCCGCTGCTCATTACCAATACTCCACATGATAATGGAGGGATGGTTTCTGTCCCGATACACCATATCCTGAACATCCTTAACAGCCCACTCATCAAAGTACTGGTGATAATCGTATTTATTTTTTTTCTTTTTCCAGATGTCAAAGGCTTCATCAACTACCAGGAAACCCATTTCATCACATAAATCAAGCATAGGACTTGCCGGTGGATTGTGCGAAAAGCGGATAGCATTGCAGCCCATTTCTTTCAATATCTTCAGTTGCCTTCTGGCAGCTTCTTTATTGAATGCCGCACCCAAAGCCCCCAGGTCGTGGTGGAGGCATACTCCGTGAATTTTTAAAGGTTGATTATTGAGAAAAAAACCCTTTTGTGCATCGAAGTGGAAAGTGCGGAGGCCGAATTTAGTATCTATAGCATCTTCCTGGCGCCCATTTAGAATCACTTCGGCCCTGAGAGTATACATAAATGGAAAGCTGCTTGACCACAGATAATACTTCTCGATTTCTCTCTTAACAGAAACTGACGCAATTCCGTCTTTAAAACTCAAACTGACAGTATCAGTTTTTCCTGTCCGCTTGCCTTGCTGATTATAAACGGCAAGCAGCAGTTTAACAGGCCCGGGTTTACGGGTAGTCGATTTTATTGTTGCGGCTATCTCTATGGTGGCTGTCAACCCGTCAATACCAATTGTCGTAATAAAAAGACCTCCGCCGTCAATGAAAGTTCTATTATGAATTATCAACTTCACATCCCTGTAAATGCCGCTGCCTGTGTACCACCTACTGTCGGGCTGCAAACTGTTATCCACTTTTACTGCAATTACATTTTGTTTGCCGAAAAAAAGCCAGGGTGTTAAATCATAAGAGAAATTGATATACCCATAAGGCCGCTTGCCCAGGTAGTGACCATTAATCCACACTTCACTGTTTTTATATACGCCATCAAACTCTATGTTTACTTTTTTTTCTCTGGCAGATTCAGGAAGTGTAAATGTTTTTCTATACCAGCCAATGCCGCCCGGCAAAGAACCACCCTGGTTGGTGGCAGGTGCATCTTTTGTAAAATTGCTTTCAATACTCCAGTCGTGAGGAAGGTTGAGTTTTCTCCATTTCGCATCACTAAATCCGGATTGCATGGCAGTGCTGTCATCACCCAAGAAGAATTTCCAGTCCTTGTTAAAGTCAATAACTGTTCTTACCTGCGCAGAAACAATACTGCAAACAAGAAGAAATACTGTATAAAAGAATAATCGCTTCATATTTACATTTCAACCATTGCCTTTATAACACCTGTGGCCGGGTTTAACCAACTGTCAAAGTTATCTTTTACTTCGTTAAACTTTACCCGGTGAGTAATGTAAGTGGAAGGCTGTACCTGTTTGCTGCGCATCGCATTCATCACCTGTTCAAAATCTTCTTTGGTGGCATTGCGGCTGCTCATTAATGTCGTTTCCCGTTTATGAAATTCAGGGTGACTGAAACTGAAATTTTCTTTTTGCAAACCCACCAGTACATACCTTCCGCCATGCGCCAGATATTGCAAGGCATTATTGATCGCCTTAAGGTTTCCTGTGGCATCAATAACTGTGGTTGGCATATCACTACCGGTAATATCCAGCAATTGCTGATGCGCATCTGCTGATGCCGCATTCACTGAAAAAGGCACCTGTAACTTGTCTTTGCAGAACTGCAGGCGGCTTTCATTAATATCCATTGCAATCACCTTTGCCCCGGCAATACGGGCAAACTCCATCACACCAAGGCCAATGGGGCCGGCACCAATTACCAGAACATATTCCCCGGCTTTAACACCTGCCCGGCGAATACCATGTGCACCAATTGCCAATGGTTCAATCAGGGCAAGTTCATCAAAACTCATATCATTCCCTTTCAACAAATATTGCACAGGCACAGAAATATGCTCACACATCCCGCCATCCGCATGTACGCCAAAAACAGAAATGGATGCACAACAATTGGGTAAACCGTTACGACAGGCAATACAAGTGCCGCAATTGAAATAAGGAATAATAGAAACCTTATCGCCAATAGTAAAGCCGTGACCCGGTTCGACATCTTCGATAACTGCCGCCAGTTCATGCCCCAATACCCTTGGGTAATTAAAGAAAGGTTGTGTACCCTCATAAGCATGCAGGTCGGTGCCACAAATCCCGATGCGGTGTACTTTCAATATGGCCTTCCCCTGTTCCGGCAACGGTTTTTCACGGGTGCCGTATTCAAATAAACCTGGCTTCTCACAAATCAAAACATTCATACTACTTCATTTTTATTTTGTACTGATACTTACCTGAACCTGTTTTTATTATCTTCTTACTACCGGGTAAATAGATGTCAGCAGTTGTATTTGCCGGTATTGTTACATCCAATACAAATATTCCGTTTTCAATTTTCCAGTCACTCACTACTTCACCATAAACCGATTGATAAGTTGCTTTTGCAAATGTTATATCACCCACTGGTTGCGGTTTAATAACTATTCTCTTATATGCCAAAGTGCTTTCCGTTTGCCGTATGCCTGCCAAACCGGTATAAAACCATTCCATCAAATGTCCGAGCATAAAATGGTTATTGCTCACAATAGGCAGCCCCTGCCAGGACTCAGTTAAAGCGGTGGCTCCGTTTGCAATCTGGTATCCATAACCGGGCACATCAGTCCTGTTGTTCATTTTGTAAATGACATCATTACGGCCAGCATCAGTAAGTACTTTCAAAAGGTGATGAAAACCAATATCGCCACTGGTCAGAGCATAGTTACGCTGTTCAATATCCCTTACAATGTTTTGTATTACGGCAGCCTTATCTTTTTCATTTACCAATCCCATACTTACCGCAATGGCGTTGGACGTCTGACTGCCACTTCCATATTGTTTGGGTTCAGTATGAAAGAATTTTTTGTTAAAAGCTTTTTTCACACTATCAGCCCAAACCGCATACTTCACTGCATCCTTTGATTTACCCAAAACAGAAGCAACAGATGTCATCAGGTTCAGGTCATAATAATAATATGCTGTTGCAGTTAACCCCATTGGTGTTAACTGGCAAAAACCGGGGCGGTTGGGACCAAGGTCATACCAGTCATTCAACCCATACATCAGCAAATAACTGCTGTCTTTACTGCGCAGGTAATTAATATATCGCTGCATGGCCAGGTAGTTCTTTTTCAACTCTTCTTTATCACCATACCACCGGTACAAATTCCA
>CALLZY010000209.1 GCA_937858715.1 uncultured Chitinophagaceae bacterium
ATACAAGCTGGCTGCTGATGCGCAGCTTAGAAACCCTGAAAGTGAGGATGGAGGCTGCTGCCATCAATGCTGAGAAAGTGGCTGATTATTTATTGCATCATCCTAAAGTTGAAAAAGTGTACTATTTGGGTTATACATCAGTAAACAAACCTGAACAGACTGAGATTTTCAACAAGCAGTATCTGAGCAATGGTGCAATGCTGAGTTTTGATATTGCCGGGGGCGAACATGAAGCATTTACTTTCTTAAACAATCTCAGGCATATAAAACTGGCTGTAAGCTTGGGTAGTACAGAAAGCCTCGCCGAGCATCCGGCAAGTATGACACATTCGGATGTGCCGTATGAAGAAAAGCAGGAACTGAACATCACTGATAAAATGATCCGTATAAGTGTGGGCATTGAAAACTATAAAGACCTGATTTGGGATATTGAGCAGGCACTGGAGAAGGTACAGGTTCCTGAGATGGTGATGTAGTGTGATTATTATCACCAGCATACCATATCTCAGGCAATACCTTTGCATAAATTATTAAAGCAAATGCCTACAATTCAATTAACGACACAGGGTTTTAAGGAGAAAGTGTTCAATTACGAAACAAACCAGGATTGGGCCTATCTGGGTCAGTTGCCAGCTATTATAGACTTTTATGCGGACTGGTGTGGACCTTGTAAAATGGTAGCTCCAATCCTTGAAGAGCTTTCAGATGAATATAAAGACAGGCTTGTGATCTATAAGGTAAATACCGATGTGGAGCAGGAACTTGCAGCCGTTTTTGGAATTCAAAGTATCCCAACGCTGTTGTTTATTGACTCCGCCGGCGAACCTATGATGCAGCCAGGAGCGTATCCAAAGCATGTATTGAAAAAGATAATTGACGAAAAACTGATAGCACCTGTGAAGACGGAAGAATAGAAGGTTGATTGACATAAACTAAAATGCCCCGTTTACCGGGGCATTTTCAATTAGGGATATTCTTCTTTTACTTATTAAGCATCGTAAGGAATTCGTTTGTGTCGAAGTCGCTGCTACCTGTTTGCTGATGAATGATACTTCCGTTTTCGTCGAAAATAAAAGTGGTGGGAATGCCTTCCACATTAAAGAGCTGAGGCAACTCACCCGCCGGATAGAAAATCGGTAGTTTCATGTTGTTGTTTTGTGCGTAGGCTCTTGCCTTATCAAAGCTGTCATCCAGCGAAAGCATTACGAAGGCAACTTTGTTTTTATTGGCCTTGGCTGCAAGTCTTTCAATCGATGGAATTTCGGCACGGCAAGGCCCGCACCATGTGGCCCAAAGATTTACGAATACCTTTTTTCCTTTGTATTCAGACAGGTTAAAAGTCTGGTTATTTACATCCGTTATCATAGCAGAGGGCAGGGCAGAAGTTGCTATTGCCGTTTCCGGTGCTGCCGGGGCTGCGGGCTGTTCAGGCTGAGGGGCAGGAGGTGTTACGGATTCTTGTGTTGCTGCGGTTTCCTTTTTTTCTTCTGCTGTGGAACTGATACAGCCATAAGAAAAAACAAGAAGAGAAACTGGTAGAATAAGTCGCTTCATTTTTTTGTTGATTTATTGTTCTGCAAAATGCACCGGCAATCTAACATAAGTGGTGATAATAATCACTAAATTAGGCATGCAGGATTTGCAAATTTGCTAAAATCTTCACAAATGAAACAGTTCTGGGATCAACGATAT
>CALLZY010000210.1 GCA_937858715.1 uncultured Chitinophagaceae bacterium
CTATAACCTTCCGGTGCGCCCTGCCATTGCATGAACAATTTACTGAGCGGCATATTACGGCTGGTAAACACACCCAGGTTGCGGTGCATAGGCATTATCCATTCATCGGGCTGCAGGGCAAGTGCAGCACCAACAGATATCGCCTCTTGCCCGATTCCACTAAACCATTTTGATATTTTTCCCTGCCGCAGCAGCACCAGCATCTTTTCTTCAATCATGCGGGGCCACAACAGGTTGCGGTAGATATGAACAAGCTGCTTGTTGGTAAAATCCTTCCGGTCAAAAGTCATATTACGAAGTTCAGGCTTTTTTCAACACAGAGGTACAGAGGGTTTGAGTAACACAGAGAGGATATTCTGTATTAACACCAACCTTTCAGCCTTTAAACTTTTCAACCCTTAAACCTTTAAATCACTACCAGTTCATAAAACTCTTCCGGCTGCAGGTATTTCTGTGCAAGGGCCTGTATCTCTTCTTCAGAAATTGCTTTGATAGTATTGATCGTGTCGTAGAAATATTGTTCCGTCAGGTTGTTGAGAATGATATTTTTCCAGCGGCCGATAATCTGGAACGGTCCATCTAGATCACCCAGCAGGCCACCCATCATATAATTACGAACGAGTAACAGTTCTTCTGCATCAACCGGTTCGTCCCGCAGCAATTTCATTTCTTTATATATTTCTTCGATTGTAGCCTCGCTAACATCTTTGCCGGCTTCAGTGCTAATTACCCATGCTGAATCATGCATATGGTTTTGAAGATAGCTGTATATGCCGTAGGTGTAACCTTTGTCTTCCCGGATATTACTCATCAGCCTTGAGCCAAAAAACCCGCCGAATAATGCGTTCAATACCTGCACTTTCAAGAAGTCCGGGTGATGACGGTTGGGGAATAGCCTGGCAATACGTATCGAACCCTGCACTCCGTTCTCGTCATTTATTATACGGTATTTTTTTTCTGTTGCGGGATGAATAGCAATAGGTGATACTTCGGATGTTCCGTTGGCAAGGTCGCCAAAGTGATTATTCAGTAATGTTTCAAGATTAGCGGGTAGCTTGCCGGCAACAAACATGATAAGCTTTCCCTGTTTGTAATACTTGTTATAAAAACCCGTTAACTGCTCTCTTTGCAAAGCATCAAAATCCTCCAGCCTGCTGTATTTTCCATACGGGTGGTTTTCGCCATACAGGCACACATCAATCTGCCGCCCCGCAACAAAATCACTTTTCTTCAGGTTCACCTTCAGCCGCTGTTTCATGTTTTGTTTGTAAGTGGCCAGTTCGTCTTCCGGCATTACAGAATCGGTAATCAGTTCTTTAACAGCGGGCAGCAGTTCATTGATATGTTTGGTAAGACAGTGCAGGGAAATGGTAGCTGTTTCATTGTAGCAGGCCCGGTTCAGGTACGATCCGTAATATTCGAAATGCTCATTGATCTGAAAAGCAGTTTTAGTGCTGGTGCCGTTGCGTAGCAGAAAGTTTGCAGTGGCGGCCACCAGGTTTTGTTCTTCAAACCAGTTACCGGCATAAAACACCCATTCAAAAGAAATCACATCTTCGTTTCCGGCATTTACTGCATACACATCCACCCAGTTTTTAAGGGTGAGTTTTTCTGCCTGCTTTAATTGCAGGTTAAAATCTACGGCATCAACTATTTCAGGGGCTATGGTGCGGTTAAGCATAGGTGCTTTTAATTTTCGGCTAAATAATAAATGGTGTTACAATTCTCTTTCCTGAATATTTTCCGGCTTTGCTCTAAAATATCCTGCGTGGTAACGGCAGCATATTTGTCTAATTCATCGTTCATCCAGGCAGCATCGCCAAGTATTTCATAATAAGCAAGACTGTTGGCACGGCTCATCACACTCATGTCTTCAAAGGTTATCATGCTTTCGGTTTTGTTCTTCACCTTTTGCAGTTCGTTCTCGCCAACCAAAGCAGCCTTCATTTTTTCCAATTCTTCTTCTACGGCATTTTCTGCATCTTCAATCTTTACCCCTTTCACCAATTTTCCTTCAATAACCACAAGCCCGGCATCGGTGCTGCCAAAATGATGGCACTCAATATTGCTGAACAGTTTCTTTTCCTTCACCAGCGTCTGGTACAGCCTTGACGAACCGCCACCGCTTAAAATATCAGTAAGCAAATCAGTGGCATGGTAGCTGTTGTCTAACCGGCTGCCCATATGCCAGCATTTATACAGGGCATCCAACGGCACTTTAGCTTTTATCTCTGATCTGCGTTCAACAGTTTGTTCCGGCTCCGGTGGCAGGCTGCGCACATATTTTTCTCCGGAAGGAATATCCCCAAACCATTTCTCCGCCAGTTCTTTTACCTTTTCAGTTGTGACGTTTCCGGCAACCACCAGCACAGCATTCACCGGGCGGTAATGCTTAAAGAAGAAATTCTTCACATCCTCTAACTGTGCATTTTCAATATGCGACAATTCTTTACCAATCGTCATCCACTTATAAGGGTGAGTGGTATATGCCAGCTCCCGCATTTTGTGCCACACATCACCGTAGGGCTTGGTCAGGTAGTGCTCCTTGAATTCCTCACACACAACTTTGCGTTGTACGTCCAGGCTCTTTTCACCGAAAGCAAGAGAAAGCATCCGGTCGCTTTCAAGCCAGAAAGCCGTTTCCAGGTTTTCTGCCGGAAGCTGTATGTAATAATTGGTAAGGTCGTTGGTGGTGTAGGCATTGTTCTCACCACCCGCCATTTGCAGCGGCTCATCATAGTTGGGTATATTAACCGACCCGCCAAACATCAAATGTTCAAACAAATGTGCAAACCCGGTGCGGTTTGGGTCTTCATCCCTTGCGCCCACATCGTACATGATATTCATTACGGCCATGGGTGTGCTGGTGTCCTGGTGTACAATCACACGAAGGCCATTGGCCAGTACAAATCTTTCAAAGTGAATCATACAGTAAACTTATTACAAATGAATTGGTAAAAGTACCGAAAAAAGGAGCGGCACCAAGGCGGGTTATCGTAAAATGCTTTTTACCTTAAACTCCACTTCAAACAGTTTCTGATCTCTGCGCAGCACCATTTTTACTTTTTCGTTTGGGGTTTGCAGCGCTATTTTATACTGGTTCAGGTTTTGGGTGAACATCTTATTGATGCCAATCACTTCGTCACCTTCTTTTATACCGGCAACTTCGGCGGGTGAGCCTTTGGCGACATCGCCAACGACAATTATTCCGTTGACGAGATAAAGCTCTATGCCTGAATAGGAATAATCAAACGGCTCCCGGAAATGCGAATTGGGCAGCAAGTGTATTTCTCCGTTCGGGTAATTTAATACTACATTAAAGCGCCGCAGTATGTCGTTGCCCAAAATACCACCCATATACGGGTAGCTGGTTACATTATTTTCATCATCAAAAACAAATGTGGGCACATTTCTGAACCGGTAAGGCCCCAGCTTCAACTCCTTCATCACCAATAATTGCATGTCAATCTTTCCGCCCAGCCCTTCTCCTTCTTTCACCCAGGTTTTTTTCTTCTTGTCAATAAAACTGCTGTCTTCTACAAATTCTTTGGAGAGCAGCATACACAATCCCGCCCCGAGGTCAAAAAGAAAGTTGGTGAACACTGTCGTATTGTCTTTCACCCTCGCCGGTTGTGCCACCAGCATATTGATAGCTGGCTTAAGAATATATCCGCCACGGGGATAGCGGAGCGAACCCGGTTTACAGAAAGTAAGTTTCAGGCTGTCGTAATCCAGCTTAATAATGTACCTGCTGATAACAGAATAGCCGATAATACCATCAATCTGTTCGCCATACACGGCGGTAAGTATGCTGTAGTCGTTGATATGAAAATTCAGCCGGTCAATAGTAAGTCCGGGAAAATGCAACTGCTGGTTATAAACAAAGCTCACATTTTTAGTGCCGGCAATGCCCCGGATGGTTTTATCACTCGGTTCCGGTTTCAGTTTCAGGTATTCGGCAGTGCCTGAGTCAAGCGAAATACCGCTGCTGCCTGAGTCCAGAATAAGGTTCAGTGTATCCGGATGGTCACCCAGTGTGGCTTTCAGTATTACAATGCCGCCGGTAAGCTGCGAAAACGGAATAGTGGTAATGGGTTTTGATGGCGGCTCCACAAAAACCTCCTGCGCCTGTAATGCTGATAACTGAAAACTCAGAAGGAACAGAACAAAAAAACGATATATCCTTTTTGGCAGCGCCATGATTTTTTCTTATAAATGACAAGCCCGGCAGTAGTAACGATGCTTAACTGTAAATTTAAACCATATATGTTCAGACTGGCTACCGTTCTTCAAATATTATCATACAACGTACATTTGCACCATGCAGTTACAGGAACTATACGAAAAAGCCGCCGGCTTTGGCTTTCTTACCGTAGAAGAAGGGCTTCATCTCTATCATCATGCTCCGCTGGCCGACTTAATGTTTATTGCCGATGAGCTTCGCAAAAAACAGGTGCCACATGGCAAAGTAACCTGGCAGATAGACCGCAATGTGAATACAACCAATGTATGTATTGCCAACTGTAAGTTTTGCAATTTCTACCGCATACCCGGTCATGCTGAAGCATACATTACGGATATGCCCGAATACCGGAAGAAGATTGAAGAAACAATTAAGTACGGTGGCGACCAGTTGCTGCTGCAGGGCGGTCATCACCCTGAGCTGGGGCTGCAGTTTTATGTGGACACATTCAGGGCGATAAAGAATGAATTCCCAACCATCAAGCTCCACGCATTAGGCCCGCCCGAAGTGGCACATATTACCAAACTGGAAAAGAGCACCCACCACGAAGTGCTGAAGGCGTTGAAAGAAGCCGGTATGGACTCGCTGCCCGGTGCCGGTGCCGAAATATTGATTGACCGGGTACGCCGCCTCATCAGCAAGGGCAAATGCGGGGCGCAGGAGTGGCTCGATATTATGCATGAAGCTCACAAGCTCAATATCACCACATCAGCCACCATGATGTTTGGCCATGTGGAAACAGTGGAAGAACGCTTCGAGCATTTAGTGAAGATAAGAGAAGTGCAAAGCCGCAAACCTGAAGAAGCAAAGGGTTTCCTTGCCTTCATCCCTTGGACATTCCAGGATGTGGATACCCTGCTGGCTAAAATCAGGGGCGTACAAAATCTCATTACTTCCGAAGAATACATCCGCATGATTGCCCTCAGCCGCATCATGCTGCCCAATGTAAAGAACATACAGGCAAGCTGGCTCACCGTGGGCAAGCAAACCGCACAGATGTGCCTGCATGCCGGTGCCAACGATTTTGGTTCCATCATGATCGAAGAAAATGTAGTAAGTGCCGCCGGGGCACCGCACCGCTTTACGTATAAGAGTATGCAGGATGCCATCCGCCAGGCAGGCTTTGAGCCGCAGCTCCGCAACCAGCAGTACGAGTGGCGGCAACTGCCCGAGACCATACAGGAACAAATCATTAATTATTAAAGCCCCGGGGGAAAGCAGGGCACAGGAATCTTTATTTGTTTCCACAATTATTTATTAAACAACATTATTAACACACTCTGTAAAAGACTTGCACACTGTCAGCAAAGTATCTCCGCAATAGTTCGGGGGTCATAAACTACAGAGACAAAAATCCCCTTTAGGGGTTTGGGGTATGAAGAAAACATTCACCTGGTTCCGCAAAGTGGCCTTCGCCGAAGGCATATCATTTATTGTATTGTTATTTGTGGCCATGCCGCTCAAGTATTTTGGCGATATGCCCAAAGCGGTAACCATTGTTGGCAGCCTGCACGGCGTATTGTTTGTAGCCTTCGGCGCACTGGCACTGCAGGTAAAAAGCGAGTACAATAAAAAGTTCAGCTGGTTAGTAAAAGCCGGGTTCGCCTCCATCCTTCCCTTCGGCACATTTTACATGGAGAAGTTTTGGAAGAAAGAAGAAGAAGATGCTGCCGCAGCCATCAACGGTGCAGCGTAGGCTGATATTTTTTAATCCAAAGTTTGAACTAACAAAATCTGGTTAAACCAACCAGCATCAGCCTTATTCAAAATAGCTATCGGAGTCCATGTCATGCCGGGTCAGGACCCGGCATCTTTCCTAAACAACAGTTGGCCTACTCAAAATGCAAACACTCCCTTTTTTACCGAGGTTCGTGTCCCCGCTGATTATCCGTTTAGAAAGCCTTGCTGGGTTTTTATAAAGTTCATATTGAGTGTTCGCCTTTATATCATGCAAGCTGAAGTTTCTTGTTTTCAATTTTTACATTGAAATTAATTTCTGCTTTCAGTGCTTTAAATACTTTCAGGATTGTGTCAATTGTTGCACTGTTTGCACTGCTTTCCAATTTTGATATTTGAGCTTTTTGTACGCCAACCAACTCGCCTAATTGTTCTTGTGTCAGGTTACGTTGTTGTCTTGCTTTTTTTATCATGAAGCTCAATACTTCCATATTAAGTTCGTATTCGTACTCATCCCTTTTTTTAGTTCCGGCTTTTCCAATGAACTCGTCTTTCATTTCAGAAAGTGAATAAGTTTTTATTTTATTTTTTGTTGCCATGATTTTCATTTTTCTGTGAAAAATATTGTTTCCTGATTTCTTTTGCTTTCTCTATTTCTTTTGAAGGCATTTTGTCTGTCTTTTTAATAATGCCATGTGTCGCCAATACTAATGTGGTTTCCGGCTGCGTCTTGTCCCAAAAGGCAAGTAGCCGGTATTGAAGGTTTTGGTATTTTGTCCTGAACTCCCAAATATCATGAGTCAGCTTTTTGAAAAGTCTTGGGTCGTTAGTTTGTTCAGCAAGGTCAATATTCCAAAGAATTTTGCCAGCCGCCCTTTGGTCAATCGAATGCATAAACGTTCTTACTTCTTCATAAAAAACTGTCCGGAAAAATCTTTGTCCCTGCAATGGCATAGAGTAAAGATAACAAATGTTTCCAAATTTAGAAATTTTGTTTAAGATAGCTTCGCCCTTGCTGCTCTTCCCCTATGGCTCAACGGCCTTGCCCTGGACCTTTTTCGTTGCTTGGTGTCTGTCTCGATAAAAATCGGGAGGGCAATGCCAAAAAGTAAACAAAGAAAAAGGTCATTATGCGGCACCGCCTCAATATCTCTTCATGCCACAGCAGGCATACTCAAAATGCAAACATTAACATATGAAAAAGGATGCCGCTTTCTAAGATAAATTAACAAAACACAGTGTATATTTATGTGTTGTATGCAACTTTTTGACAGACCCAAAAAGTCAAAAAAAATGAAATAAATGAATACCGAAAGACTCCAAAGCTTGGCAAACACAGACTTTACGAAATTTATACAGAGTGAGAACAATGTAAAGTATAAAATTATCATTCCTTTTCTTCAAGCCTTCAGTCATGTTGACTTAGACCTTGAACATGCAGCTCAAGGAAGCAGAATTGACATTAATATTGGTAACAGAATAATAGTTGAAACAAAAGCATTGGGACAGAACCTTAACATGCACATACAACAACTTTCTGATTATTGCGGAAAAGAGCTACCGGTTTTGGCAATTCTAACAAATGGCAGACAGTTCAGGATTTATTCTCCACAATGGAGACACTTACGAACTTTTGCTGAAAAAATAATCTATCAGTTTGAGCTTAAAGACTTGAATGATTCTTCTCTTCTTAAACGACTTGAAAAAATCCTTGACTTTAGTAATTACAATAATTTGGAGTTCATTGAGCATATAGAACAACGAGAAAAGGAAATTTTTAAAATTAAATCGCAAATTGAAGACTTAAAAGTGGCCAAGAAAAATGAAGTAAGTGAAATTAAAAATGAAATAGAAATACTCAAAAATCAAATACAAGAATTGTTAGAACAAGTCAAACTTAAAGAACGATTTGTATCAGATATTGAAAATGGCAGAATTCCAGAAATTGAAACTCTTGCCGTAGAATATCTCATTCCGTTTCTTGTTACAAAGAGTGAAATGACACCATCAAGTTATTCAATAAATACACCACCCCCTCCTCTTGCTGATGAAAGGGCTGAAGCAACACGATTAAAAGTTATTTTTTCAGATGGACAAGTTATCAATGAGAGTAAAGCTATAGATACACTTATTATGACCATCCAAAGATTTGGTATTGAAAAAGTAAGGGATTTACCAATTATAAAAGGAGTTCCTTTTATTTCTGACAAACCAATCAATGAAGGTGATAAGAAACGATATAAGAAAATAGGTAATACCCCTTATTACATCAACGTTAATCATGGAACTCCAAGAAAGAAGGAATATTTAGAAAAAATTGCACGGCTATTAAACGAGGCGATAACAGTACAAGTTGAATAGGACAAAATGCTTAGATACAAATAAAGTTACAGTCGGTTTGGCAATATGGAGTAACAAACATACTCCTTTCCACCGTGGTTCTTGTCCCCACGAACCATTAGCGGAATACCTCTCCTGCACCTACCATACCAATTAACCCTCCTTGCAAAAGCCCTTAACTTTATAAACCACACAAGCATAAAAAAATGAACTGGATTATATTAATTGTTGCCGGCCTGTTTGAAGTTGCCTTTGCTTTCTGTCTCGGAAAAGCAAAAGAATCCTCAGGGAGCGAAATGTATATGTGGTATGCCGGTTTCCTGGTGGCCCTTTGTATCAGCATGGGGCTGCTCATAAAAGCCACCCAAACCTTACCCATCGGAACAGCCTATGCCGTATGGACAGGTATCGGCGCCGCCGGAACTGTTTTAGTTGGCATTTTTCTGTTTAAAGAACCTGCAACATTTTTGCGGTTGCTTTTTCTCACCACTTTAATCGGCTCTGTTATCGGGCTGAAAGCAGTATCACATTAATATGGAAACGATACACATCATAAAAGTAACCACCGGCGATGTTGACCAGTTGCAGCAAATCAGCCGGCAAACGTTTTACGAAACCTTTTCTGCCGTAAACACAGCAGAGAACATGAAAAAATACCTGGAAGAAGAATTCTCTGTTGAAAAACTTACCGCCGAGTGTAACAACCCTGAGTCTTTCTTTTACTTCGCCACACTTGGCGGCACCATCATTGGCTACCTGAAGCTGAACGTTGGTCGGTCACAAACAGAAATTAAAGATGACAACGCCATAGAGATTGAAAGAATTTATGTGCTGAAAGAATTTCACGGTAAAAAAGTGGGTCAGTTGCTGTACGAAAAAGCCATACAAATTGCACAGCAGGCAAATGCCGGCTATGTTTGGTTGGGTGTTTGGGAAAAAAATATGCGGGCCATTAATTTTTATACGAAGAACGGGTTTGTTCCATTCGACAAACACATTTTCAGGCTGGGCAACGATGTGCAGACCGACATTATGATGAAACTAAAACTGAAAGATGCCTGAGAAACAAATTCAGCCGCCCAAGTAACGCCTTTGCGCCCCGCTTTTTGTGTTTTATGGTAAAATATACCCCTGTTTCCTGTTAAACAATCCCAAAAAAGACTGTAACCCCTTGTGCAAACACCCCGCCCGCCGCATCTTGTACCAAATCATTTTTATGAACCTGGCTGTAAAAACCTTCGTGGCCGCATCGGCCCTCACCCTTTTCTCGTTCTCAACACCCTCAGTAAATAACCACACCACCCCGCCGGAGCAACGCAAAATACAGGTCGCCATCCTGCTCGATGTAAGCGGCAGTATGCAGGGATTAATAGAGCAGGCCAAGGCCCAGCTCTGGAACATGGTCTCCACACTGGGCAGGGTGCGGTGCAGCGACAAAGTAACCCCACAAGTGGAACTGGCCCTCTATGAATATGGCCGCACCACCAACGATGTGTCCAAAGGGTACGTTAAGCAACTCAGCCCCTTTACCACCGACCTAGATGCCGTTTCTAAAATCCTCTTCAGCCTGCGCACCAATGGCGGCGAAGAATACTGCGGGCAGGTAATTTATTCTTCTCTTGATGAACTGGGCTGGAGCACAGAACCTGATATGTACAAAGTCATCTTTATTGCCGGCAACGAAGACTTTTTGCAGGGCAATCTTCACTTCACAAAAGCCTGTACCAAAGCCAAAGAAAAAGGTGTGATTGTAAACACCATCTATTGCGGCAGCTACGATATGGCAGTGAAGGAACACTGGATACTCGGCGGCGAATGTGGCGAAGGCAGCTTCACCCACATCAATCATAACTACAACAACTTTGATGATATACCCACCCCATTTGATGCCACATTAGTGCAGCTGAATACAAAACTCAACGCCACTTATGTCGGCTATGGAACCTTAGGTTCTGCCAACGTGGTGCGCCAGCAGGAAGTTGATATGCTCAATAGCTCACAGGGTAAAAAAACAGCTATGAAGCGTACCGAAGCAAAGGCTAAGGCCAATGTGTACAGCAATTCTTCTTGGGATATGGTGGACGCCTTTAAAGCCGACAGCACTTTTATTGTTAAGATGGACAAATCACAACTGCCCGACAGCCTGCGCAATAAATCTGTGGTCGAAGTGCAGCAATTCATCAAAACAAAAACAGAAGAAAGAAGTCTTATTCAAAAACAAATATTGGATGCCAGCGCCAACCGTAGCAAATATATATTTGAGCAAAAAACAGCAACACCTGGCAGTAATCCCGAAAAAACACTGGAGACCGAAATAGAAAACATCATCCGCACACAGGTGAAGCGGTTTAATATGACTGTTGAATAAAGACGAATGTACAAACCGGCTATAAAATTTTTAATACTGATGTGGGCCGCTTCTCTCAGCAGTTGTTTCCTGTTGCAGAGCAACCAATCCATCAGGCAGGTTACCCGCAATAAAACCGGGACCGACACCAGCCATATTTACACACTCCCTTTTGCTCCGGGCAAAAACGTATTTGTGGTGCAGGGTTACGAAAGTGCATTCAGCCACAAGGGCTCTCTGGCTGTTGATTTTAAAGTGAAGACCGGCACTTCCGTTTATGCGGCAAGAGGTGGCGTGGTAACAGGTGCAAGAGACAACTCCGATGTTGGCGGCCTGAAACCGGAGAACCTTGCCGATGGCAATTACATCTTAATACAGCACAGCGATGGCTCTGAAGCACAGTACTGGCATTTCAGGCAGGATGGTGTGCTGGTGAACAGCGGCGATACGGTTACCACCGGTCAGTTGATAGGCTACAGTGGCAATACCGGCTACTCGGCCTTTCCGCACCTGCACTTTGAGGTAAGTGGTTATAAAAATGACGGAGGTTATGGCAACCTGCCCACCCGTTTCCGCACACAGCATGGCGTGGTGTACCTGCGTCCCGGCAGTTTTTACAGGGTGCGATGAGGATGGATGGTTTGGAAGCGATAACTTGTTTGTGTACTTTAACAGTATAAAACTGCTGTTATGATCTTTGTATATATACTGCTGGCATTACTCCTTTCCCTGCTCATTATTGCGGCGCTGATGCCCAAAACCTACCAGGTAGAAAAATCAGTCATCATTGCCCGTCAGCCCCATTTCGTAATGGATAAAGTGGGCGACCTGAATTATTACAGCCAGTGGAATCCCTGGCAGCAAAGCGACCCCACTGCTAAAAGCACTATTACGGGCACTCCGCATCAGGCCGGACATAAGTATGCCTGGGAGGGCAAGAAAGTTGGGGTGGGCAGCCTTACCCTGCTGGATGAAAACACAAAGCATATTCACTTTGAGCTGGAGTTTTTAAGACCATGGAAGAGCAAGGCCAAAGACAACTGGCTGTTTGAAGAGTGGGGCAACGGCAACGAAACCAAAGTAACCTGGCTGAATGCCGGTGAACTGCCCTGGCCGATGGCAAGATTGATGGG
>CALLZY010000211.1 GCA_937858715.1 uncultured Chitinophagaceae bacterium
TACTCCATTTCATCTGGCAGTTTCAGTACTTCAGTAAGTCAGAACTGGCGACAACGTCAGGAGAAGCTATTACAGTCAGTTTTCCCGGAACTTATAATACCAACCAGGGACCGGATTTCTCAGACGCAAAAATCAGGATTGGCAAAACTACCTGGGCCGGGGCTATTGAATTGCATATAAAAACTTCGGACTGGAATAAACATAAACACACAACTGACAGCAATTACAATAATGTAATGCTGCATGTGGTGTGGGAACATGACAGTGAAGAAACCGGCATACCGGTGCTTGAACTGAAGGGCAGGGTTTCAAAAATTCTGCTACAGCGGTATGAAGAACTGATGAATGCCCGGTCGTTTATTCCCTGTCAGAACAGCATCAGTACTGTGCGGAGCATTACCTGGAAAAGCTGGAAAGACAGGCTGGTGGCTGAACGTCTGATCCGCAAATCTGCATTAGCTGCGAAGTTTTTGAACGAAACCAATTATCACTGGGAAGAAACCTTCTGGTGGCTGCTAGCCCGCAATTTCGGGATGAAGGTAAATGCGGATGCGTTTGAAGCTGTTGCAAGAAGCATTCCGGTGAATATACTTGCAAAGAGCAAAAACCAGTTACACCAGCTGGAAGCATTATTGCTGGGGCAGGCAGGTTTACTTGCCGGTGATTTCAGCGAAGATTATCCGCAAATGCTTCAGAAGGAATTTATTTTTCTGAAACAGAAATACAACCTGAGGCCAGTGAATATGCCGGTACATTTTCTGCGGATGCGGCCGGGCAATTTTCCAACTATCAGGCTGGCACAGTTGGCCATGCTGGTCCATCATTCGGCACACTTGTTTTCAAAAATTAAAGAAGCTGAAAGTATAAAAGAGATAAATAACTGGTTTGATATAACAGCTAACGATTACTGGCATTATCATTACCGCTTTGATGAGTTATCTGCTTATAAAAAAAAGAAATTAGGCAGTACAATGATTGATAATATCGTCATCAATACAGTTTGCCCGTTGCTGTTTGCATATGGCAACTACCATAATGAACAACGCTATAAAGACAAGGCCATGCAGTGGCTGGAGCAGACAGGTGCAGAAACAAACAGCATCACTAAAGGATTTTTGCAGGCAGGAATAGAAAACAAAACTGCTTTCGACAGCCAGGCGTTGATTGAACTGAAGAATGAATACTGCAATAAAAAGAGATGTTTGGAATGCGGGGTGGGGAATGTGCTGCTGAAAGATAAATAGAAGAAACTGTAAGTTATTTGTTTTCGCAACATTCAATTTCGTTATACTATCCCCATACTCCCCAATCAATCTTCACCTCAATATCAGGGTGTATGCTTTTAATCACCGGACAGGTTTCGCCGGTGTTTTTCAAAATGGTTTTTGTCTTAGCATCAATATCTTTCAGAGAATCGGGTATATGAAATGTTAATTCTATGCCGCCAACCCGGCGGGGGTCGCTTTTCATAATTTTCAGCACTTCAATCTTTACATCGTCAAGGTCGAAATCCATAGTGCGGGCCTTAATGCCCATCACGGTTATCATGCAGGCGGCGAGGCTGGTGGCCAGCATATCTGTTGGAGAAATTCTTTCACCTTTGCCATTATTATCTGTCGGGGCGTCTGTTTCAAAAAAGGAGCCGCTTTGTAGGTGTGTGCAGGTTGTTCTTAAACCACCGTTATAAACTACAGTCGAAGTCATTATCAATAATTTGCCCTAAATTTACGTTTAAGTAATACTAAAAAGTAAGTCCGTGAAAAAACAAATCTTTCTGATAATAACAATTGTTTTTGCCATAACCTCTTTTGCGCAGGATACCACCCGGAAAGGTGTGCAGTTGCAATCAAAAAAAGAGATACGCCGTCAAAAGGTTAATGAACTGATCCGCCAGGCGGAAGAAGGTGTTTTAATTTATCACAAACAAAGTGTTTTTGGATTTCAGTTTCGCAGCAATGGTTACGGTGCTTTTTATGAGTTAGGCCGGCTGAAAACAAACCGCCGGACAAATACATACCGGATTGATATTACAGAAATCAAGCATCAGAAAGAAGAAAAATCTTCTAACGTTGCTATTTTCGGAAATCCCTATATCTACGGCAAGCTGAATAACTTCTACCAGGTAACCCTTGGATACGGACAACAATACATCCTTGGCCAAAAGGGCAATAAGAACGGAGTGGCAGTTACTGCACTGTATAACGGCGGACTGGCGTTGGGCCTGCTCCGTCCATATTACCTGCGGGTAGAAGATAGCGGCGGCGAAGAAAAACTAATTAAATATACCCAGGAAGACAGTAGCCTTTTTCTGGGGCCTACCATTATCGGTTCGGGAGGTTTAGGAAAAGGCTGGAATGAACTGAAAGTAAAACCGGGAGTGTTTGCTAAGGCCGGTTTACGTTTTGACTATGGCCGTTTTAACGAAGTGGTGACCGGAATTGAAGTAGGAGTAAGCGGCGAATATTATGCTTCAAAAATTCCTATCTATTTCGGAGCCAAGGAAAAGCAATTCTTTTACCAGGCCTATATTTCCCTGCTGTTTGGACAGCGTAAATAATGCCTTTATTTTTGCCGGATGATTGAATTACCTGTTGTGAATGCGGTTCCGGATAATACCCGTGTGAAAAAGCCTGACTGGCTTCGGGTGAAACTTCCTGTTGGAGAAAACTTCAAGCATGTTCGTGGGCTGGTGGATAAAAATAAACTCCACACTATTTGCGAAAGCGGCAATTGTCCCAATATGGGCGAATGCTGGGGTGAGGGCACAGCCACTTTTATGATATTGGGTAATACCTGTACCCGCAGTTGCGGTTTTTGCGCTGTGGCTACTGGCAAGCCCGACCCGGTGGACTGGGATGAACCACAGCGGGTGGCAGAAGCAATCCACCTGATGAAGGTGAAACATGCCGTCATTACATCAGTTGACAGGGATGAACTGCCCGATGGTGGTTCGATCATCTGGCACAATACCATAAAGGCTGTAAAGTCTTTAAATCCTGAAACCACACTTGAAACCCTGATACCCGACTTTAAAGGAAACAAAGAAGATATTCAGCGTGTAATTGAAGCGGCACCTGAAGTGGTAAGCCATAATATTGAAACAGTGGAGCGGCTGACCCGACAGGTAAGGATACAGGCCCGCTACTGGCGCAGTATGGAAGTAATAAGAATATTGAAGCAGGGTGGGATGAGAACCAAAAGCGGCATAATGCTGGGCTTAGGTGAAACAAAGGAAGAAGTAATCCAGTCGTTGAAGGATTTAAGCGATAATGGTTGTGATGTGGTGACTATTGGCCAATACCTGCAGCCTACCAAAAAGCATTTACCAGTAGTAAGGTTTGTGCATCCAGATGAGTTTGCAGAGTACAGGGAAATTGGCTACAGTCTTGGACTTGATTATGTGGAAAGCGGCCCGCTGGTACGTTCCTCTTACCGGAGCGAAAAGCATGTAATTGCAGGGTTAGGCAGAAAAGAGTGGGAGAAGAGTAAGGGTTAAGATTTTCATGCTGGCTACAATTTAACTTTAAGAGAATGAAGAAGGGACTTTACACTCTGTTTCTGTCGTTTATCATTACCAATCTTTCAGCACAACTTGTATGGCAAAATGTTGACTCGTTATTTCAGCCTTTGCCAAAAACGATTCATGTCTTTTATACAGATACGAAAGTCGATACTGCTCCCTTCAGGGCTTATTATGTAATTGCCGACTTAAAAGACAGGAAATCAGACTTTACTGCCGATACTACATATAAGCGTCGTTTAACCCCAACACAGTTTTATGAAAGAAATGATAAACCATTGCTGGTTGTAAACTGTACCTTCTTTTCGTTTGAAACTAATCAGAATTTGAATGTTGTAATAAAGGA
>CALLZY010000212.1 GCA_937858715.1 uncultured Chitinophagaceae bacterium
GCCTGGGCTTTGATGCAAAAGTGGCGCATGATTTTGCACAGCAGCCTACGAGAGGGTTAGCCACTTATATTAAACAGGTGGTGAAGAATTTCTTTTCGGCCAAAGTGCATCAGTTCGGTATTGAGCTGCCGCAAACTTCTTTTACGGCCGAGGCTTACTTCATCAGCATTGCGAACAGCAACCAGTTTGGCAACAACTTTACCATTGCCCCGAGGGCCAGCCTTAGTGATGGCCTGCTGGATATTGTAATGGTGACGAAGCAAAACAAACTGAGTGTGCTGCTGCAAACATTGCGGCAGATTACGGGCAATGTAAAACTGCAACCGTCAACTGCTGTTAATAATAAAAAAGGGGTGGTGTATTTTCAGACGAACCGGATAAAGATTGATAATGCCGGTCTTGCCCCGCTGCATATTGATGGCGACCCGGCGGAAACTGCGAAGGAGATAAGGATAGCGGTGAAGGAGAGATGTTTCCGGCTGATACAGCCATGATTACGGAACACTGATTATACAGATGAAACCGATTAGTGCGGATTTTTCTTTTGCCACGAATGTCACAGATTGCACAAAAATAATTAAGGGCAAATTGATGCTGCTGACGCAGCTTTGATTACGGAACACTGATTAGTGCGGATTTTTTTCTTCTATAATTACTTCAGCATTGCCGCTACTTTTTTGTAGCCTGCTGTATTTTCTTCATTCATTACAGAGAGGCGGATATTGTTCAGTTCCCGTTTGGTTAAGTGAAAGTTCAGGGCAGCTTTATCTTCCTGGTTGCCGGTGGCATACTGGAATACAATCTTGTGCACCGGGAATACACTGCTGCGGCTGTAATAATGCAGCATATCGTTCTGGTTATACTCCATCATCTTAAACCAGTTGTGCTGCAGCAACAGAAAGGGCTTTGTAACATGGCTGCCGATATCTTCCGACACATAGGGCATCTCCCAGCCGCCAGCACCACGGTCCCGTATCTGCACAATCAGCACACCGGCAGTATTGTCTTTTATCCATGTTTCAAAAGAAGTGAGGAACCGTAATGTTGTTTCCATACCGAAATTATCCCGCAGGCCGGCATCCATAACATCTATCACCGGCTCGGAGGGAAGCCACACATTCGGCAGCACCACCGGGAAGGTTGCATTCATCCGAAGTGCAGTGAGCATACGGGTGCTGTACGGATCCTGCTTTGTAAAGAAGGAAACATAATCCACCACATCCGGGTCGGGCATAGGAATATCGGTAGTATCCTGCGGGGCCTGCATCATAAACCTGACGGGCTGTGTGCTGATGAGCATCTTGCGGCTGTCTCTTGTGATAACCGAGTTGAAAAACATGAGCGGTATGCGGGCTGCTTTTTCGTCGGCCACATAATCTTTCAGTTGTTTGTTCAGGTAGCCCCTTGAGTTGTCGTTCAGTTTTTGTTCAAAGGCATATGCCCTGTCTTTTACATAACGATAAGGGCCTACGGAAAATTTTTGTGCAGGTGCAGTAAGGTCTCTTGCAAAGAAAGAAGTGAAAAGAGGGTTGAGCAGATCACCGGCAACATCGTTAGTGTACTGAATATCCTGCAGGTGAATTTTATGACCCTGTTGTTTCCGCAGGTACAGTTCCCGGAAATAAGCTGCGCCAATCATACCGCCGGAGGCACCGTTAATCAGGAATGTATTTTTCATCATGCCACCATTGGTGATGCTGTCTAACTGTTGCAGCACACTCATGGTAAAGGAGGCGCTGCGATGGCCACCACCACTTGTGTTGATAATGACCAGCAGGGGTTTCTCTTTGCCCTGTTTTTGTTTCCAGGCATCGAGGATGGTGAGCATATTTTTTTTGTCGGCAGTCACACTGTCCTTGTTGCAAAGTTTCAGCAGGCCATCACGGGTATAAGCAGGCCGTTCACTTTTGTTCCAGTAGTTAATGCCGTAGGCCTTGTTGCGGGGGTCAATCCATTCTAATTTGTAAAACAGGTTTAGCAGCAGGAAGAAAATAACAAGGTAAGGAATGCTCCATGTCTGCAAAAAATAGCTGATTGCCCCGGCCACACCCATCAGGATAGAAAACAGGATGGTGATGCTGGCAGCAGCAGGCAACTGGAAAATGGGATAGTCGAGCAGGAAACCAATACCCAGCAAAAACAGAAAGGCAACAAACACAGAAATAATAGCTGCAAAGTGGTGCCGCTTGAAAACAGACTCTACAA
>CALLZY010000213.1 GCA_937858715.1 uncultured Chitinophagaceae bacterium
CAGAACCTTGCAGCTGCTTATAGTGCCGGTGATCAGCGTAAAGCGGCGACAATTCTTGATATTGAAGCTTATAAGGCTGCAAATCCTTCATATAATATTACCTACCAGGTAGCACCTTACAAGAATACAGGTTTGTATAATCAGAAGTATTTGCCAAGAAAGGGAGAAACATCAGGCCAGATAGAATTGAATTATCTCAATAACTTCAGGATTATCCGCTACGCTGATGTATTATTAATGGCAGCTGAAGCAAATAATAAGGCCACTTCACCAAATGACACCAAAGCTCAGGGCTATCTGAATCTGGTTCGCCGCAGGGCATTTGGCGATAACCTGCATGATATTTCTGCAACTGGTACAGCATTATATAATGCTATCCTGGATGAACGCAGGCTTGAACTGGCAATGGAAGGTGACAGGTTTTTTGATTTGGTGAGAACCGGGCAGGCTGCAACTAAGATTACAGGATTTGTTACTGGCAAACATGAAGTGTTCCCCATTCCTTTGAGGGAAGTGGAAATATCAGGTTTGACACAGAACAACGGGTATTAATAAAAATTCATTCTAAAAATTGAAATATGAAAGCATTAAAATATTTTTTAGGTGTTGGTTTGCTGGTATCAATCCTGGCGGGCTGTACAAAAGAAACAAATGATGATGTTTCGTTTGTTGAAACCGCTGCTGTTCCGGATCAGCTTTCGGCACTCTTCGAAATTACACAAGATAACTCGGGCAGGGTTACAATTACTCCAAACGGTAATGGTGTTGCGGCATACGAAGTATTTTATGGTGATGGCACTACAACCCCAGGAAAAGTAGCACCGGGCAAGAGCATACAGCATGTTTATGCAGAAGGTGTATATAATGTAAAAATTGTTGCCCGCAATCTGAATGGTAAAACTGCAGAAGTAACTAAGCAGCTTACTGTATCGTTCAGGGCTCCAGAAAATCTTGAAGTAACATCGGCTATTGACCCCTCTAACAACTTCAAAATAAATGTTTCAGCAACTGCATTGTATGAAACAAGTTTCAAAGTTTACTTTGGTGATGTGCCAAATGAGATTCCAAGATCATTTATGGAAGGGGAAACAGTAAGCCATATTTATGCTGCAACTGGTACTTATACACTCAGAGTTGTGGCACTCAGTGGTGGCGCAGCCACAACACAGGTTACAAGGTCCATTACAATAGTTGACCCTGTGTTATTACCTCTGACATTTGAATCGCCAACTCTTAATTATACCTTTAACAACTTTGACGGGGGCAATGCAACAATTGTAAGTAATCCTCAAATAAGTGGCATCAACACCAGTGCCAAAGTTGGTAAAATGGTGAAGGGCCCCGGTCAGGTATGGGGTGGTAGCTGGATTGGACTTAGCAGCCCAATTGATTTTTCGAGTAACAAGATATTCCGGATGAAGGTTTTTTCACCCAGGGTTGGTGCAAAAGTGCTGCTGAAAGTGGAAAACGCCACTAACTCGGGTATTAATTATGAAAAAGAAGTGACTACTACTGTGGCAAATGCCTGGGAAGATTTAGTTTTTGACTATACAGGTATTAATGCAAGCAATAGTTATCACCACATTGTTCTGATTTTTGAACTGGGAATCATGGGTGATGGTTCATCAAACTTTACTTTCCTTTTTGATGATATAAGGCTGGTAAACTCTGTTCCGCTTGTGCTGCCAATGACATTCGAAACACCGCTTGTTGACTATACGTTCACAAATTTCGATGGCGGTAATGTAGCGGTGATTGACAACCCACAGTCTTCAGGTATTAATACAAGTGCAAAAGTGGCAAGGATGATAAAAAATCCCGGACAAACATGGGGCGGCAGTTTTATAAGTTTATCCTCTCCGATAGATTTCAGCACACTTCGTACTTTCAAAATGAAAGTATATTCTCCAAGAGTTGGGGCAAAAGTGTTGCTGAAAGTCGAGAACCAGTCGAATGGTGCTGTCAATTTTGAAAAAGAGGTGCTTACAACAGTTGCTAACGCATGGGAAGAACTGACTTTTGATTACAGTGCAATCAATACCTCAAATTCTTATCAGAAGATTGTGTTGATATTTGACAATGGAACCATGGGCGATGGCTCATCCAATTTCACATTCTATTTCGACGATATTAAACTTAACTAACAATAAAAGCTTATTAATATGCGTACAATTTCAAAAAGCGTCGCAGCATTTTTCTTTGCAGCACTGCTGATACTTGGCAGTTGCAAAAAGGAAGAATATTCATTCGGAGATATTAAAACTCCTTCTGCACTTGCTATGACAGCTGTTGTTCAGGGTGTTGATGCATCCAATCCGAACGGTAATGGAACCGGTAAGGTGACAATTAATATTACAGCGAAAGATGCCCTCACTTATAATATAGATTTTGGCGATGGTACTTCACAGGTTGTTCCTTCAGGTAGCATAACTTATAAGTACAGGAACCCTGGTACAGCTACTTACACCATTTCTATTAATGCTGTTGGAACAGGTGGTGCCATTTCTACAATCAGCAAGCAGGTTACAGTATTTGTGGCATTTGAAATTCCGGCTGCAATACTGCAATCGCTGACAAATGGTTCTTCAAAAACATGGAAAACAGATAATGATGCACCGGGACATTTTGGTGTAGGCCCTTCAGATGCTTTTGGTCCAATCTGGTATGCGGCAGGGCCCAACACAAGAGAAGCCTGCGCTTATGATGATGAGATCACTTTTTCTAAAGATGCCAACAACCGGGTCTTTATGAGCATTGACAATAAGGGTCAGTCCTTTTCGATAGGTGCCTCAACTGGTTTTTATGGATTCAGTGGCGGTGATGGATGTTATGCGATAAATACCGGGGGAACAAAGCAACTGGTTTTCATGGATGCAACATCTGGCTCTACAAGTGCCGTTTCAACCATGATTCAGTTTATGGTGCCGGGAAATGGAATTATCAACTTTGGTACTGGTGGAACAACTTATGAAATTTTGTCAATAACAAATAACAGCATTAACCTCAGGAATATTGGTATTGACGGAAATTCATGGTATCAAAAATTAAAACCCAAACCATAACATATGCGTTTTTTGTTTGCCGGTATACTTGTTCCTTTCCTCATTTCTTGTGGCAAGGATAATGGGTCCTCAACGGATAATAATCCACCGACTAATCTTACATTGAATGCAGTGGTAAGCACTGATAACAGCGGAAATGTTGCGTTCACAGCGGCAGCTACTAATGCCGTTACTTATGACTTTGATTTTGGTAATGGCGTATTTCAGACAGTACCTTCAGGTGTTGTAACATATAAGTATCCCGCTTCAGGAAATTATACCGTCAATGTAGTTGCAAAATCATCAGGTGGGCAGACCGCTTCAAAATCAGTACAAATTACAGTTACAGTTGCATTGTCACTGGTGTGGTCAGAGGAGTTTGATACTCCCGGCGCACCTGATCCTGCAAAGTGGGGTTATGATTTAGGTGCTGGTGGCTGGGGCAATAGTGAATTGCAATATTATACTAACAGAGCGGATAATGCTGTTGTTTCCAACGGAACACTGAAGATTATTGCAAAAGCGGAGAGCTACAGCGGCAGTAATTACACTTCGGCAAGATTGCTGACAAAAGACAAGTTTTCCTTTAAGTATGGAAAAATTGAAGCAAGGGCTAAACTACCGGTTGGTGTTGGCACATGGCCTGCAATCTGGATGCTTGGCAGTAATATCAGCAACGTTGGCTGGCCGGCCTGCGGTGAGATAGATATAATGGAGCACAAAGGAAGTCAGTTGAATACTATTTATGGCACTCTGCATTACCCCGGCCATTCCGGTGGCAGTGCAAACGGTGCAACAACAGTAATTTCAAACGCAACCACAGAGTTTCATAAGTATAAAGCGGAGTGGGATGCCAGCACAATTAAGATATATGTTGATGATGTTTTGTTTCACACTGTTGCTAACAGCAGCAGCCTGCCTTTCAATCAGAACTTTTTCATCATACTTAACGTGGCGATGGGCGGTACTTTTGCCGGTCCCGTAGATCCTGCTTTTACTAATGCGGCAATGGAAGTGGATTATGTCAGGGTGTATCAATAATGAAAAATGAAATCGTTAAGGCGGCATATTTTTTTTGAGTTTTTATAAGCAAGCAGTCAGTAAGTGGAACGTATATACCTTTTCAGGTTAATACTTCCACTTTTTTTAAAAGTTTCAAAGTAGTAATAATGAAAACACTAACGAACAAATTGCCCGGACTTGTATTGTTTATACTTGCCGGTATATTCATGCTTCTTAATTCCTGTAAATCTTCAAATAAAAAACCTGTATGGTCAGATGAGTTTGAATACTCCGGCCTTCCTGATACTTCAAAGTGGGGATATGATACCGGAGGACACGGCTGGGGTAATAACGAATTGCAATATTATACAGGCGGTGACACAAATAACGCAGTTGTCAGGGATGGTAATCTGGTAATAACTGCAAGAAAACAAATTAAGGATAGTAATAATTACACTTCCGCACGGCTGATTTCAAAAATGAAAGGAGACTGGTTGTATGGCCGGATTGAAGTGAGGGCAAAACTCGCAGCTGGCCGGGGAATATGGCCTGCAATCTGGATGCTGCCAACCGATTGGGAATATGGCGGCTGGCCGGAAAGCGGAGAAATTGATATAATGGAGAATGTAGGCTATATGCCGGACTCTGTTTTTGGCAGTGTGCATACCAAATCATTCAACCATGTAATCGGAACCCAAAAAACAAAAGGTCTTTTTTTGAATGATCTTTATACGGCCTTCCATGTGTACGCAGTTGAATGGGATAAAGAAAAAATTATTTTTTTGGTTGATGATAAGGAATATTTCCGGTTCGCTAACACCGGAAAAGGTCCGGCTGAATGGCCATTTGATAAACGTTTCCACCTCTTAATGAATGTGGCTGTTGGAGGTAACTGGGGCGGCCAAAAAGGAATTGACAGCACTGTTAATACTGCTGCTATGGCAGTGGATTATGTCAGGGTATATCAGAACTAAACGACAATAAAACCAAAATATGAAAAAGACGGTTCTCTTTTTAGCAGCATTTGTATTGATTGCTGTTTCTGCATTGGCACAAAAGAAGACAATTGATCAGAAAGTGGATTCTGTATTAAAACTGATGACACTCGATGAAAAGATTGGACAGATGAATCAATATAACGGCCCCTGGGCTGCCACCGGGCCATTAACAGGTAACGACGATTTGATTGAACAGGTGAAAGCAGGAAAAGTAGGCTCTCTGTTGAATGTAACTGGTGTAAACAGGACTACGCAGCTACAGAAACTGGCTATGCAAACGAGACTGAAGATCCCGATGCTGTTTGGCCAGGATGTAATTCATGGGTTCAGAACAAATTTCCCAATACCGCTGGCTGAAGCAGCAAGCTGGGATTTAGATGCTATGGAACAAAGTGCAAGAGTGGCTGCTGTAGAAGCAAGTGCAACCGGTGTGCACTGGACCTTTGCCCCGATGGTGGACATTGCCCGTGACCCACGTTGGGGAAGGGTAATGGAAGGTGCCGGTGAAGACACCTACCTGGGTTCGCTGATTGCTAAAGCAAGGGTAAAAGGTTTCCAGGGAAATGGATTCGGCAATTTAGATGCGCTGATGGCTTGCGCCAAACACTTCGCAGCTTATGGAGCAGCAGTTGGCGGAAGGGATTATAATTCTGTAGATATGAGCTTGCGGCAGTTTCATGAAGTGTATCTTCCTCCGTTTAAAGCTGCTGCTGATGCCGGAGCTGCCACTTTTATGAATTCATTCAACGATCTGAACGGTATTCCTGCAACAGGAAATAAGTATCTGCAAAGGGATATTCTGAAAGGTGAATGGAAGTTCAAAGGTTTTGTAGTCAGCGACTGGGGCAGTATCGGGGAAATGATCCAGCATGGATATGCTAAAGATAATTATGATGCTGCATTTCTGGCAGCCAATGCCGGAAGTGATATGGACATGGAAAGCAGAAGCTATACGCAACACCTTGCCAGGTTAGTTAAAGAAGGAAAAGTGAAAATGAGTGTTATTGATGATGCAGTAAGGAGGATTTTGCGTAAAAAGTTTGAAATGGGACTCTTTGACGACCCGTTTAAATTCAGTAACGAAGAAAGAGAAAAACAATACTGGAACAAGGCAGAACATCTTGCCGTTGCAAGGGATGTTGCAAAAAAGAGTATTGTTTTGCTGAAAAACGAAAAACAATTGCTGCCGCTATCCGGAAAAACAAGAAGCATAGCTTTAATCGGTCCGTTTGTAAAAGCAAAAAGTGACAATAATGGTTTCTGGAGTTATGACTGGCCGGATGACAGCATACGAATTACTTCTTTATGGGAGGGTGTACAGAAAAAAGTGGATGCAGGAGCAAAACTTCTTTATGCAAAAGGTTGTAATATTAATGATACATCAACAGCAGGCTTTGCAGATGCTATAAGTGCTGCATCACAGGCTGATGTTGTAATACTGAGCATTGGTGAAGCAAGGGATATGAGCGGTGAAGCCAAAAGCCGCAGCAATATTCATCTTCCCGGGGTACAGGAAGAGCTGGTTAAAGCAGTAATGGCTACCGGAAAACCAGTTGTGGTGCTGATAAGTGCAGGTCGTCCATTGGTATTTAACTGGACTGCTGATAATGTGCCTGCTATTCTTTACACATGGTGGCTGGGGACTGAGGCCGGTATTGCAATTGCCGATGTGTTATTTGGCGATTACAATCCATCAGGAAAATTGCCGATGACCTTCCCGCTTTCAGAAGGTCAGATTCCCATTTATTACAATCATTACAGCACAGGGCGTCCGGCAAGGGATGATAATGATAAGGTTTATCGTTCAGCATACATTGACCTGTCCCTTTATCCAAAGTATCCTTTTGGCTTTGGCCTTGGTTACTCTGCTTTTTCTTACAGCGACATTACTTTAAGTGCTGCTTCATTTAAACCAGGTCAGTCAATTACGGCAACAGTCACTCTGACAAATACCGGCAGGTATGATGGAAAAGAAACGGTACAGCTTTATACAAGAGATATTACAGCTTCTGTTGTCAGGCCGGTAAAGGAACTGAAAGGGTTTCAGCAGGTATTCCTGAAGGCTGGTGAAAGCAAAAGAATAACTTTCACTATTACTGCCGACGATCTGCGTTTCTATAACGATAAGCTCCAGTATATTTTCGAGCCAGGAGATTTTAAATTATTTATTGGAGGAAACAGCAGGGATATAAAAGAGGCAGCTTTTAAATTGGTGTCAAAATAATTCGGAAGGTTTCAGTGGTAATGGTTACTTTAAACAGGGTTGAAAGAAAATTTCAGCCCTGTTTTCTTTTATCAGGATGTAAAGAATTTGTACGTTTGCTGTTGATTGCTTTCTGACTTGACTAATTACAGTAAATACGAAGCGGAAGAATTGCTTCATCTTATCTCCAAAAATGATGAGGCTGCTTTTTCAGAACTGTACGACAGATTCTGGAAAAAGATGTTTGCTGTGGCATACAATCGCCTCAAAGAAGTGCAGGATGCCGAAGATATTGTTCACGATGTGTTTGTCAGGCTTTGGGCTAATCGGCAGAAGCTGGAAATAGGAGAATTGGAAAACTATCTTGCCACTGCAGTAAAGTATGGTGTTTTAAGTAAGATTAAAAAAAGGGCCAGGGAAAAGAAATATCTTAAAACTGAAACCAGTCTTTCTGTTGTTGAATCAAGTTCAGAAACGAAAGTGCATTACCGCCAGATTCTGGAATTGGTCAGGACAGAAGTTGAAAAACTTCCTGAGCGCTGCAGGCTTATTTTTAAATACAGCCGGGACGAAGGGATGCCCGTAAAACAGATAGCAGCAAAACTCAGTATATCTCCTAAAACTGTTGAAAATCAGATAAATAAGGCGCTTCGCCAACTGAAGACTGCTACCCGGTCTATAATGAATTTCTTCACTTTGCTGCCTTAGGGCAAACTTCTTTTTCTTTTGGATAGGTGCTTTACCCGCTTCGGGATACTATACTGTATATGCAAATCCCGGAAAATATACTACAGCTCATCGAAAAATACCAGGCTGGCACTGCCAGTGCCGAAGAAAAACGCCTTCTAAATGAATGGTATTATTCATTTAATGACGATACCGTTGAGATTGATGTTACTGAAAAACTGACAGAATCTGAACTGGAAACCCGGATAAAACAAAGCATTTTTTCAACCATTCACAAGGATAAAAAAGAGGAAAAGCCAGCCTTCAGAAGGTACAGGCGGTTTGCCGCAGCGGCTGCAATATTATTTGCCATTGCAACAGGATCATACTTGTTTATAGTGAACAGGTCGTCTGACAGGGATAAACTGATTACTGAAAACAGGAAACCTGCAACACAGGATGTGGCCCCGGGAGGAGACAAGGCTGTATTGACGTTAGTGGATGGTTCACAAATCATACTTGATAGTACCTCAAACGGCCTGATAACAAACCAGGGTAATGTTCAGGTTAAGAAACTGAGTAATGGGCAGGTTGTTTATTTAATCAATGGCTCAGAGATTACAGAAAATGATGCGGCTTTCTATAATACTATTTCAACACCGAGAGGCGGTCAGTACCAGGTTACTTTAGCAGATGGTACAAAAGTGTGGCTGAATGCAGCTTCGTCAATCCGTTTCCCGGTACTGTTCACCGGCAGGGAAAGAAATGTTGAAATAACTGGTGAGGCGTATCTGGAAGTTGCCAAAAACAGAGAAATGCCGTTTAAGGTAAAGGCTGGAAAATCGGAGGTAGAAGTATTAGGTACCCATTTTAATGTAAATGCATACGATGACGAGCCAGCTATCAAAACAACCTTGCTGGAGGGGCTTGTAAAGGTTACCTCGAAGACGGCAGCATCAGCACAAACTCCGGTCTTTTTGCAGCCGGGTCAGCAATCAGGAATAAATAAAGAAGGCAGAATCAGTGTAGTTAAAAACGCCGATGTGGAAGAGGCATTGGCATGGAAGAACGGCCGCTTTCAGTTTAACAGTGCTGATTTACGAACAATGCTCAGGCAGATATCCCGGTGGTATGATGTAGATGTAATCTATAAAGGAAATGTGGATTTACACTTTACAGGGCAGCTTACAAGGAATGATAATGTGTCAAAAGTGTTTGAAAAACTGGCTATGACCGGAGAGGTGCATTTTAAAGTTGAGGGTAAGAAAATTATTGTAACACCATAAAACTGTTATCATGATTAAACAACAACAATACCTGACAGATGGATAGTCATTTGTAATGACATAAAGAAAAACCGGATTCTGTTGGAGCAGAACCCGGCGGAATCTGAGTGTCTAACAAACAAATGTGCTACTGCTTATTATTAACTCAAACATTGCAAAATTATGAAATTAACTGCTGTTTGCCGATCCTGGCAGCTACAAAGCAGGATCGCAAGACAAACGATTAAGATTATGAAACTCACAACGGTTTTATTGATCGCAACTTGCCTGCAGGTAAGTGCCATTGGCTTCTCTCAGGTTGTAACCATTAAAGAAAA
>CALLZY010000214.1 GCA_937858715.1 uncultured Chitinophagaceae bacterium
TCGATAAGACTTTGTAAACCCTTCGGGGCAGTATTCACACCCTGTCCGGCTTTATATTTTTTGGCCACACTGCGCATGATGAAGAAAAGGATAATAATAGCCAAAAACATCTGCACCACATTCTTGGTAAGCGAAAAGTCATAAATCTTTACGGTTTCATCAGGTGTGCCATCTTCTTTTACAGCAACAATATCATGTCCCACCATTTTGTATCCTTTGTATTCCTCATGACCATGATGAAACCTGGACGACATAAAGAAATCGAACCCACGTTGTGGTGAATAAAGAATTACGGGCAGTGGTAAAGTGGCATGAAATTCAGAACCGTCACTTTTCTTAACTGTAAAGAAGTGAAATTCGTGTGCATCTGCGATGTGGTCGAGCATTTCTTTTCCCGGGTCGAATTTTACTTCGCCATGACCGCCACCTTCGCCTTCACCGGCAGCCGCTGGCAGGGCAAACAACACAAATAAAACGCTGAAAACCGCTACAGTAAAGGATTTGAAACGCCGTACTAACATACCTGTTCGGAAATTTGGCGCAAAGATAAGGGTGCAGGGGTGAAAAAGGGAATTGAAACAAAGGGATTTTGAGAGTTTCTTAGGGGTTTTACCGGCTTTCTATTCCCAACCATTTTTAAGCAAAAATCGTAGCCAGCTTGAAGCCGCCTTTTGAAAACAGATTGATCGGCCTAAAGCACTAATAAATTTATCAATTTCAAACTTCAAACATCTGAAAATCAATTTAAAAAACAAACTGTAAACTCACAAAACATTGTTTTTCTTTACGAATTGTATTTCATATAGTTGACTGTAAAATCCACCCTTTTGCAACAACTCGTCGTGGGTGCCGGTTTCTTTAACAACACCTTTATCAAGAACAATAATCCGGCTGGCCTTTCGGATAGTTGAAAGCCTGTGGGCTATAATGATGGATGTTCTGCCGCTGATAACAGTGTCAATCGCATGTTGTATCAACTGTTCACTTTCCGTATCAACCGAAGAGGTTGCTTCATCAAGAATAAGCACAGACGGGTTGTAAAGCATAGCCCTGATGAAAGAAAGTAATTGCCGCTGCCCCAGCGATAAGGTGGCTCCCCTTTCCATAACATTGTAATCATATCCGCCGGGCAATTGCATAATGAAATCATGCATTTCAATCATTTTAGCGGCCTCAATTACTTTTTCTGCCGGTATCTCCGGGTTACGAAGAGTTATATTATCCATCACCGAGCCAGAAAACAGGAATACGTCCTGCAATACCACACCAATTTTGCTACGAAGGGCATTTAGTTCAAAGTCTTCAATACCTACATCATCAATACGAATATCTCCTTTTTGAATATGGTAAAGCCTGTTCAGCAAGCTGATGATAGTGGTCTTTCCGCTTCCGGTATGGCCAACTATTGCAATGGTCTCTCCCGGAGAGGCAACAAAACTTACATTCTTCAGCACATAATTTTCGTTATCGTAGGCAAACCATACTTTATCAAATTCAATTTTTCCCTTTACCTGCTGTGGTTTATATGTGCCTGCATTATCAGCTACATCAGGATTGTCAAGTACTTTAAACACCCTGTCGCTGGCAATGATGCCCATTTGCAATACATTAAATTTATCAGCCAGCATACGTAACGGACGAAACAACAGGTTGATGTAAAGAATGAAGGACATGATGGTGCCCGCAGCAATCTTGTGTTCCGAACTGTACCATACTATCAGACCGATGGACAAGGCTGAAACCACTTCCACCACAGGAAAAAAAATGGAATAAGCCATTATACCACGGATATTGGCATTGCGGTGTTCCCTGTTGATCTTTTTAAACTTATTAAACTCTTTTTCTTCGGCAGCAAATGCCTGCACTACAGCCATCCCGGACAAATGCTCCTGTACAAAAGAATTAAGCGCCGCAATGGCATTCCTTACCCGCTGAAAAGATTTGTTGATACTTTCTTTGAAATAATAGGTTGCTACAATTATTATCGGGAAAGGGATAAGTGCAATAAATGCCAGTTGCCAGTCGGCATAAAACATAAAGACCAGCACACATAAAATGGTGAGCAGGTCTGCAATGACCGGCACCAACCCGTCAGAAAAAATATCGTTCACTGATTCAATATCGCTGATAGTCCTTGTGGTGAGTGTGCCAACCGGAGTTTTATCAAACTGGGAGAGATTGAGGTTCAGGATTTTTTTATACGTTTCCACCCGTAAATCCTTCACCACCGACTGGCCCAACGAAGCGGTAGTAAAAGAAAACACAAACCTCATCAACGTTTCAATGAGAATTAAGCCAATCTGAATAACTGTAATTAAAATCAGCATTCCCGCAATATCCAGTTTCCCATTAAAAAATGTGGTCCCGGGTTTTGCCGAGATGTAATCATTTACTGTTAACTGTATCAGCCAGGGCCTAATTGGAGTGAAGATTGCCAGCGTAATGGCAAGTACAACCGACCAATAAAATTTTTTCCTGTATGGCTTTGCATACCGAAACACCCGACGAAGCAGGGCAAAATCAAAAAAGACTTTTTTATTATCTGACAAACTGATAAAAGTATGAAGCGCAAAACTAATGTTTGATTCTGACAGCACAGAAACTGTTAAAACAAACCAGGCTGCTGCGTTACAAAAGTTGGTTTAACCAAGTTAAGGCCACATTCCTTATTCATTTTATCAACTAAGTAAACAGTCAGTTCAGGCGATGTGGCCTCATCATGCATGTGCATGAAAAAGTATATTTCTTCAATTCCGTTGTTCAGCCAGTATTTCATCCTTTGCACCCAGGCATCGCAACGGGAATAATCTGTATCATGCAAACTGTTGCCTACGTACCTGATAAAAGCTTTGGAAACAGTAAGGTGCATGTGAGCACATTCCCTGCGTCCGGCAGTATCAGTTATGACAATGCCAATATTGTTTTCTTTCAGGAAATTAAGAAGGTCTGTTCTTTCTCTTTCTTTTAAGAACCAGTCAGGGTGTCGCACTTCCAGAAAGAACTGAAGGTCTTTTGGCAAAGAAGACAGATACGCAAACATTTCAGCTTTTCTTTTTGGAGAAAAAGTATCGCTAACCTGGACAAAAACCGGACCGAGGTACTCTTCAAAAGCCACAATGCCACGGAAGAACTCATTCGATACAAAATCCTTTCCGGTAAGGCTGCCACGGTGAGTAACACCCTGGTACATCTTGGGGCAGAATTTAAAATCCATCCCTTTTGCCTTTTCTGCCCATTTGCGGATGCCTGCCTCACCCCAAATTTTGTAATGCGTGGCGTTTAGTTCAATTGAATTATAATGCTGCACATAATGCTGCAAAAAATCCTTCTCTTTCGTTTTTAGCGGATAAATTTTCCCAACCCACTCTTCCCGGCCCCACTTGGCACAGCCCAGGTACACTTTCGCATTTTTATTTTTCCTTCCGCTTAAAACAGTCTTATTAAATACAGGCTCATCAGGAACACTGAAATCAACCGCATCTAATTCTGACTCTGGTACCCGGCCAAATTCCATAACTGATATTTTATTGTCAAATCTACAAGAAAACAAAAAGCAGTACCTTTTCAGCTCAAACATTCATCATGCGGTTTCTTTTTCTCTTTCTGTTGATGACCACCATTTCATCGGCACAACAAAAGCCCAATATTATTTATATAATGAGTGATGACCATGACGCAGATGCCATCAGCGCCTACAACCAGTCATTCATCCAAACACCAGGAATTGACCGGCTGGCAAAAGAAGGAATCCGGGTTACAAATAATTTTGTTTCCAATTCTATTTGCGGGCCTGTAAGAGCAACACTATTAACAGGACAGCATTCGCATATAAACGGTGTTAAAGATAACCGCACCCGGTTCGATTCTTCAAGAATGACTATGCCAAAAGTTTTTCAGCAAAATGGTTATCAAACAGCAATCATCGGCAAATGGCACCTGCACTCCTATCCTACGGGATTTGATTTTTGGAAAATACTGCCTGGTCAAGGGTTGTACTTTGAACCGAGAATCATTTCCATGAAAGGAGACACAAGTACCTATCATGGCTATGCAACTGATGTAATAACTGACGAAGCCATTAAATGGCTTAATGGCCGTGACCAATCCAAACCATTTGTACTGCACATACATCATAAAGCCCCGCACCGCAACTTTCTACCTAAACTGAAATACCTTGAGCAGTTTCATACAAAAAACTTTCCCGAACCTCCAACTCTTTATACCGATACTGCAGGACACGGAACCGCCTGGAGCCTGCAAACCATGAGCATACTGCATGACCTGAGATTGTGCAGCGACCTGAAAGTTGATCCTTCATTTATTGCCGGCATTCCCGGACTGGCACCCGACCACAGCGATATTGCATACTATAATGCTGTGATGAACAGGATACCCGAACCAGAAAGAAGCAGCATTAAAAAAATCTATGAAGAAAGAGGAGAGCTATTGCAACGGTTAAAGCCAACCGGAAAGGAGTTGCTTAAATACAAATACCAATGGTATATGCAGGATTATATGGCTTGTGTGGCCTCTGTTGATGAAAATGTGGGAAGAGTTTTAGACTATCTTGACAAGAACAAACTGACAGAAAACACATTAGTGATTTACACAGGCGACCAGGGAATGTTCCTGGGGGAAAATGGCTGGTTTGATAAAAGATGGATGTACGACGTATCAATGAATGCACCGCTGCTGATGCGCTGGCCGGGCAAAATCAAAGCAGGTACGGCCTGCAGTGCTCTTACACAAAGCATAGATTATGCACCTACCATGCTCGGGGCTGCAGGCATTAATCCTCCTGAATTTATGCAGGGCATAAATCTTACTCCGTTAATAACCGGAAGAGAAAAAAGTGTTGACAGGAAAAATCTTTACTATCACTTTTACGAATACGGTGCTGATCATACGGTTCTGCCCCACCTTGGTGTACGGGCTGAACGATATAAACTGATTTATTTCTATACAGTAAACGAATGGGAACTTTATGATTTAAAGAAAGACCCGGCCGAACAAACCAACCTGATAAAATCAGGAAAACATCAAAAGCTTTTTTTAAAAATGAAAGAGGATCTGATAACCCTTCGAAATAAATATAAAGACCTTGAACCCGCCGGAGAACTAAAGTAAAACGGGCAAAGAAAGCTTTGCCCGCAAACTGAATGAATAATCTCCAATTTTTTATCTTATGATTTTAATAGTACTACTTGTATTAGATTCTGATAAGGAATAAACAAATGTATTTGTACCTGTAACCGGGTCAACAAGAGAAGCATAATTGCCCCTCGCCAATGTAATTGAGACGATACTATTTGTGGGCAAATCTGATAATTGCGATGGAGTTATTGTATATGTACCATTATCTGGCACCTCTAACAATGCCTGTGTATAACTCGAATCTGGCATTTGAGAATCAAGTATATTAGACTCATAAGATTCATACATTACAGCAACATATATCTTTCCAGTCGGGTTCTCTGTATCTGGAATCCAGGTAAAAGTATGGTTCACAGTCGCATCAAGTTGTCTTGTTTGTAGAAAGTCACTTTCAAAAATCATTTCTTTAGGGACATAAAAACTTGAATCGATAATGTTAGTCCTATAACTATAAGAACCGTCTAAGTCAATACGAATCTTCTTTCCAAAGATGCCTTTCAGCCAGCCATCATTCCCTCCGCTATTAGATTGCAGCCAATATCCCGGATAGTAAGTATCATTGTTATATGGAATATCGTTCCCGTTGATTCTGAAGTTAGAAACAAGCGTCTTCTTGTTCTCATCTTTATTAACAAAGAATGATGCCGCAATATCCCCATCAAATGCTTGCTGATTCTGTGGGACTATTGCACAAGCCTGCTTTCTGGAATGGATGCTAATCATACCATCTTTAGGCTGTGAGGCACCAAAAATAAACTTTTTAACAGCTTCAGAAATGGAATTGCCTTGTTGTTTAACTTCCTCATTTGTACTTTTTTTACAACTATTTGCAATAAACAGGCAGCAAATTAACGATAATGATATTAATATTTTCATGGTTCAAAATTTTAATGTTATGCTTTAATGTTACAATTACAGTTTAATGGGCTTCGGGGAATTCGCATCAATGTATTATTAAATGTCAAATTTGCAGGAATATCGCCTCCATATCTACTGTAAGAATATTTCCAAAAAGGTCTGTCAACTTTATAAGTTGGAATACCGTTAACAAATTCCCAGCCAAGAGGGCACTGATTTGTACCCTGAGTACATCTTGAACACTCAGAAGCATCTACTTCTACTTCAATAATAACCCCTTTATTTGTAGGCACTTCCACTTGTTTTGAAAAAGTGTTTTTAATGGGGCCACTTGGGGAATTAACAGTATAAGTTGTAACCATATTATAATTACTTCCGCTACCGGAAGGATACTTAACCTTTATGGTTGCTACATAATTAACATCTTCTGTAGTAACCCCTGCTGTTTCATTTCCTGCTTTACAGTCTCCAATAAAATTTGTAACGGTCACGGTAACGGTTTTAAATGAAGTCCCTGTAGGTGGCGGTGAACATTTGAGAAACCAAGATATAACAAAAAGGAGGAGAATTTGTACTACGAATCGTTTCATAACAAAATTTTAATTCATAACAAAATTTGCAAATCAATTTAATATATTATGTTTTTTTTTACTTAAATTTGTTAAGTAAACTCACATTTCTGTTAAATAAAAACTTTCCTATGAATGAAATAAACAGAATAATAGGCATTAATATAAAAAGAGCCAGAGAGGCTAATGGATTAAAACAAGATGCGCTTGCAAGGGGTTTAAAATGCTCAAAGCCTGCGATTAGCATGATGGAAAGCGGTCAAATCGACTTTTCAATTTCTCGGATTGAAAAAATTGCCTCAATTCTTAATGTAGACACCTTCAGTTTGTTTTCTGCAAGTAAGCAAACAATCAACATTAATAGCAACCGTAATCATGCATCACCTGATCTAATTTCAGAAATAATAACAGAACTATGTAATCGCCTGAGCAGGTAGCCGCTAATCATTTCTTTTAATAAACGAATGGGAACTTTATGATTTAAAGAAAGACCCGGCCGAACAAACCAACCTGATAAAATCAGGAAAACATCAAAAGCTTTTTTTAAAAATGAAAGAGGATCTGATAACCCTTCGAAATAAATATAAAGACCTTGAACCCGCCGGAGAACTAAAGTGACAAATTTGTGACTTTAGCCAAAATCCGGACAATCATATTTCTGTATTGCCTTTTATCAGCCTGCTGATTGACTGGCATCATTTTTATTCTGGCTGATAACCTTTAACCTTTGGCCATATAAATTGTTTATATGGAACCCACCCACTCCGGGGCAAATCAGCGTCCCCAAAAACGCAACAGAACTGGTCTTTTTGTTTTCATAATTATACTCCTTGCAGGCGCAGGTTTCGCCACCTGGAAGTATCTGCTGCCGATGTTTAACGGCGGCTCTTCATCGGATATTACAATGAAGACTCCTGACATCGCCAGCATCAGGCATACTGAAAAATATGGAACGATTCCTGTCAACCAGTTTGGCATCATATTAAAAGAAGGAAAGACAAAGCAGGATGCAAAAAAACTGGCAGAACTGGTCAATGGCACTATAACCGGCGAAATTGAGCTAATCAGCTTCTACCAGATTGAAACAAAAGCTTCAACGGAACAGGGTTTCAACAGGGCTTTCAAACAATTGCAGGAGTCAGATGCGGTAGAGCTTGTTTCTCCCAACGGACTTTTGACAGTAGATAAATTTGATGAAAGCAAAGGAACCTGTAATCCTTTGGATGACCCGATGTACCAGGATACATCAACCGGAAGAAACTTTGCGATGATAGGATTGAAAAATGCGTATGACTATATCAAAGCATCAGGTCTTACGCTGAATCCTGTCAAAGTTGCTGTAATGGACACCCGTTTATATAAACCTTGTGATGAACTGGGTGGCGGAGCTAATGTATCAACAACCGAAGCAGACGATTACAATGATGAACCTGATAAAGACAAGTTTGGAAAAATTAAAAATGGCGGCTATACTCACGGCACAATGGTAAATGAAGTGCTTGGGGCCAACGCTGATAACGGCGGCGTAACTGGTGTGGCTTCACCCCTTGGCGATAAGCTTACTGTTAAAACAACTAATATTTTCAAAGAAGGTAAATACAAAGTAAGCACTCCTGACGCTGACGATCCTTCCAAGGTGGAAGAAAACGGAGTTACCTACGTTCACACTACATTAAAGGCGATGCTTGATCAGATAAAAGACGGTGCTACTGTTGTCAATTGTTCTTTTGGGCCTGAGAAGTATAATGAAGATCACTCCTTTGAAACACAACTCTACGAGAAATTTTATAAGAAGATAAAAGAGAAATATCCCAAAGTGGTGATTGTTGGCTCTGCTGGTAACTCCAATGCAGAACTTAACGGAACTAATGGCGTAAATAAAGGGCAGAAAGTGGGCAACCTGATTACTGTAGGAGCTTTAAACCCTGATGGCCAAAAATCCAGTTACTCCAATTATGCAGGAGCCAATGCCGAAGTAACCATTTCAGCACCTGCTGACAAGACGATACATGGGATAGACAAAAACGGAAACCCCATAAGGGCAAGTGGCACCAGTTTTGCCGCACCACAGGTAAGCGGAACAGTAGCCCTGATACAATCTATTAACCCGGATCTTACTGCTGAGCAAATTAAAAATATCCTGACATCCACTGCTGATAATATAATTGACGGCAGAAATATGAGTACCCCAATACCCGCAGGTATGGGTGCCGGTATGCTGCGGGTTGATAAGGCTGTTTTAAAAGTAATAAATGATGTCAGGGCAAAAAAAGGATTACCACCATTAACGGCAGAAAGCCTTACTGAAATGAGTACAATACATTTTACTTACACAGGCGGCCCGGAAAACTTTAAACTGAAGGCAGAAATAAAAGCTATAAGCGGAAAGTCTGCCACACTCTCACTCGATATTGTTGGCAGCAATTACTCCATCGGGGGAAAACCTTCTCAAACATTAAGTGGCGCTGGCGAAGCTACCTGGAGCCTGACAATGCAGCCCGATACAAAGGTTACCGCTAAAGTCAGCCGGAGTGATACCAAGTCCTGTACCTGGGCGGTGATTGAATCTGTTGAGTTTGCCGGCAAGTGGAAAGTGATGGGTAAAGTAACATCTGCCAAACTGGATGCCTCTCTCGGAACATTTAAAGACATGGGTAAACAGATATACGGCGCTGATGAAGCAGAAATGGATGCCGGGCAAAAAGAGGCAGAACAGGCAATGATTGGCAAAGAAGTTCCGTTGTCAGAAATCGATGTGGAAACCTGGAAATATATGGGATGTAAAATCACAAAGGAAGGCAGCACTATAGTTATCACACCTCCGGGAGCAGATAATCCCAAAGCACTCGGTTCAATAATTTATTACATAGACAACTTATCAGGAAATACATTTACTGGCAGAGCCATAGCCAAAAACCATTTCGGAGGGAAAGACAATGAAATTCACTATGAAATTACTGGCACAAGGATAGATTGACGCAATTATTCCGACAAAGAAATCCCGGCAAATTGCCGGGATTTCTTATTAATATTTTCCTGAAAGGTTAAACAGAATCTTTTTGTCGCTTTCACTGATTGTTTTAGTGGTATCCTGCGGTACAAAATGGATTTTGAAAGACTGTACAGCATTCTTTTCATTCTTTAAATCATAGCCGATAATTCTTAATGCCTGCATAGCATTAAAATTTTCCGGCACCTTAACGTTTGTGGTATCGTACCAAAGCCCAAAGCCGCCTTGTGCCAGTTTCTGCCAGGGAAAGTTCCTGTTCGGGTCAACTTTTCTGCCCGGTGCAATATCAGCATGGCCAATAAAATTAGCTGCCGGAATATTGTATGCTGTTTTCAATCTTCCCAACAGCATAATCAGCGAATTGATTTGCTCTTCGGTAAATACTTCGTAGCCATTGTTATCAATCTCTATGCCGACTGAAGAGGAATTAAGGTCGGTATTATTTCCCCACTTGCTTACACCTGCATGATGGCCGCGGAGTAAATCGTTCAGCATATGATGTACCGTTCCATCCTTACAAATAACATAATGAGAGCTTACCGGGTTTTTTGTCTGGATGAATGTTTTCAGTGTTTGTTCACAACTGTTTTGAGCCGTGTGGTGGATGACAACAAAATTTGGCCGGCGCAAAGACATATTGGTAGTGCCCACCCAACTATCAGCAAACTGCAAACCTGAAGAATCTTTCAGCGGATATTCTTTCAGTACTTTAGCAAAAGCTTTCACCTGCTTTTTATACGACTTGTTTGTTGCAGCATATTTACTTTGCGAGCAAGCAGCGACAATAAGAACTATGGCTATGGCGGCCAAAAAGAGGCTATTCTTCATAAAAGTGCATTTACTTTTTTCTGTCTGTTCTCCCTTTAGGTTTGCCTGTATAGAATTTTCGCTGAGGTTTTCTGTCTCCGCCTCCTCTATGCCTGGGAGCATAAACAGGCACCGGCCCTAACTCATCAGGCACTTTTGCTTTCTCAATCTCCTTCTCCAGCAATTTTTCTATTGCCGCAAATTTGTTCTGTTCCTTATCACTTACCAATGTATAGGCAACTCCATCAGCCTCGGCACGGGCAGTGCGGCCAATGCGGTGAACGTAATCTTCACCATCACCAGGCACATCAAAGTTCAGCACCAGGTCAATAGTATCAATATCAATTCCCCTGCTTAAAATATCGGTGGCCACCAGCACCGGAATTCTGCCACTGGCAAATGCACCCAGCACATTTTCCCGTTGTGCCTGTTCCAGGTCGCTGTGAATTTCCTCAATATTGAACCCGGCATGTTTAAGTTCCCTCCTCACCTGTTTTACGGTTTGTTTCCGGCTGCAAAAGACAAGGGCATTCTTATATGGCGTTTGTTTCAGCAGCATTTTAATCAAAGGCATTTTTTGGGGCTCATACACTACAAAAGCTTTCTGCACAATTTTTTCCGGCGGTTTAGAGATAGCAATGTTTATTTCCACCGGCTCATGTAAAATTCGCTTTGCAAGTTGCCTTATCTTATCAGGCATGGTTGCTGAAAAAAGGAGGTTTTGTCTTTTATGCGGCAGTGCCTTAATAATCTTATTAATATCATCCAGGAAACCCATGTCAAGCATTCTGTCTGCTTCATCAAGTATAAGAAACTGCAATCCTTTCATATTAACGTACCCCATATTGAGATGGGCAATCATACGTCCGGGTGTGCATACAATCAAATCTGCACCAGCCTGCAAGGCCTTTTTTTCTGCGACAAAACTTTGCCCGTCGTTGCCCCCGTAAATAGCAATTGAGCTAAGGTGTGTAAAATATGACAGCCCCTCTATATGCTGTGAAATCTGGATGGCTAATTCACGGGTTGGCACAATAATTAAAGCCCCGGTTTGGCCATCTTTATGGTTTTGCAGCAGCCTGTTCATCACAGGTAACAAGAATGCTGCTGTTTTTCCGGTTCCTGTCTGCGCTGAGGCTATCACATCCTTACCAGCCATAATCGGGGGAATAACCTGTTCCTGCACCGGGGTGGCAGTTTCGTAATTAGAAGCGGCAATTCCTTCCAGTACTTCAGGCAGAAAATTAAACTCTGTAAATCGCAATGTTTTTTATTTAAGATTGATGCGAAGGTAACTGAAATTGAATGTAATGCAGAACCTGTAAAGGATAACCAAAATCAGCCTTCACTGTGTCAAACATCATAAGTAATGGCCATGTAGCCGATGTACCTTACAGGTACAAAAAAGTACAATTATGAAATACATACTCTTCTTAACAGGCCTTGTATTTACTCTGTCTGGCTATAGTCAATCCTGGACAAAACAATATGATTATGTGGATGAATGTTCCTGCGGATTATCCCTGGTGGGGAAAGGAGAAAAAAAGGGATTTGTAAATAAAGAAGGAACCCTTGTTATCCCATTAATTTATGACGAAGCACTGACATTTGCCGAAGGCTATGCCGCAGTAAAAAAAGATGGCAAATGGGGCTATCTTGACAGCACAGGTAAGGTTTTTGTTGAACCCATTTACACCGAAGCGATGTCCTTCTATAACGGAAAGGCTGTTGTAAGCAAAGGAAACTATTATGGATATATTGACACAGAAGGCAAAACAATTATACCCATCATCTATGAAAGTGCCTCACGGTTTTCTGAAGGGCTGGCCGCCGTTAATAAAGACGGGAAATGGGGCTACATTGATGATAAAGGAAAAGAAGTGATTCCTTTTAAATACAGTTTTGCCGGTTCTTTCGATGGTGGCGTAGCTAAAGTGATGGTAAGTGGTAAGTGGATAATAATTGACAAAACAGGAAAAAAGGTTTCTGATGCTGAATAGCATTGGCAACTACCCTGAAAACTACACAGCAGCCCCCGAAAGGGGGCTGTTTTTTGTTAATTAACGATTTTGCCTAACTAACTATATACTTTGTGGCATGGCTTCTATTTTGCTCAATATGTCCTATTTTACTTTTTTATATTTGCTTATAAATATCGAATAAATCTTTCAACTATGAGACTTGCCTTTTTACTTGTACTTACTCTACTTGAATATCTTCATTCAAATGCACAGTTGTCAACCAAAATGAGATTTAATATTGATGGAGCATGTTTGATTACAAAAGTTTCAGAGGTGTCATTTACCCCCTGTACTCCTTTAGATAGTACTTCTATTCTACTAAACAGTACACTGACAATTGAACTTGAAAGAGAGAAAATTATTTGGAATTTTTCCAATAATGTAACAAGCACATTCTTAGTTCAGTCATTTAATACTCAAGATTCCAGTAAAGATGAAAGAAGAAAATGCGTATCATTCATTTGTAAAGATATGTCAAATAATGACGTATGTATATTTGATGTGCTGATAGGTAATCAAGAGAACAGGCAATGGATGATTAAGTATATCAATGATAAACATATTATTCGCTGTCGTATAACTCCAATAAAATAACATTAAGAATAATTTCCAATAGTATTCTTCTTGTTTCTAAGTAATCTACAATTACATATTCCTTCTGTACTGCCCGCCCACTTCATACAAGGCATGGGTTATCTGCCCCAGCGAACAATATTTAACCGTTTCCATCATCTGAGCAAACAGATTTCCGTTATTAACAGCCACTCTCTTCAACTCATTCAAAGCCTTCTCACTTATCGCTTCATTACGTTTCCAAAAGGCCTGCAGGTTGCTTATCTGCTGTTCTTTTTCTTCAGTTGTGCTGCGGATAACTTCACCGGGCAATACTGTAGGGCTTCCTTTTTTGTTCAGGAATGTATTAACACCAATTATCGGCAGCTCTCCTGTATGCTTCTGATGTTCATAATGCAGACTTTCTTCCTGGATTTTATTACGCTGGTACATTCTTTCCATAGCACCAAGTACACCACCTCTTTCGGTTATTCGGTCAAACTCGGCCAGTACTGCTTCCTCCACAAGGTTGGTTAGCTCTTCGACAGCAAATGAACCCTGTATGAAATTCTCGGACTTTGCGCTTCCCAGTTCCCGGTTAATAATCAGCTGAATTGCCATTGCCCTGCGTACACTTTCTTCAGTTGGTGTGGTTATGGCTTCATCATATGCATTTGTGTGCAGCGAATTGCAATTATCATAAATGGCATATAAAGCCTGCAATGTGGTGCGGATATCGTTAAAGTCAATTTCCTGTGCATGCAAGCTGCGGCCCGATGTCTGAATATGATATTTCAGCATCTGGCTGCGTTTATTGGCTTTGTATTTATACTTCATGGCTTTTGCCCAAATGCGGCGGGCCACACGGCCAATAACGCTGTACTCAGGGTCCATTCCATTGCTGAAGAAGAAAGAAAGGTTCGGGGCAAAATCATCAATACTCATGCCACGGCTCAGGTAGTACTCAACAAACGTAAACCCGTTGGCTAAAGTAAAGGCCAGTTGCGTTATCGGGTTCGCACCGGCTTCAGCAATATGATAACCACTGATGGAAACAGAGTAAAAATTGCGGACCTTATTCTCAATAAAATATTCCTGCACATCGCCCATCAGCTTTAACGCAAACTCAGTGGAGAAAATACAGGTATTCTGTGCCTGGTCTTCTTTTAAAATATCAGCCTGTACTGTTCCTCTTACTTGCTGAAGTGCTGTTTGCCTGCATTGTTCATATACATCTTCGGGAAGTACCTCATCCGCACTAAGGCCCAGTAATTTCAATCCCAAACCGTTATTACCTTCCGGAAGCTCTCCGGCAGAAGAAGGATTATTGTAAACAGGTTGTTGCCCTCCCGTATATTTTTTCTTAAATGCAGCTTCCACCATTTCCCATTTTCCATTATCCGTTATCCATTTTTCCGCCTGCTGGTCAATAGCTGCGTTCATAAAAAAAGCAAGCATAATAGGTGCAGGGCCATTGATGGTCATGGAGACAGAAGTCTTGGGATCGCACAGGTCAAAACCGCTGTATAGTTTTTTTGCATCATCAACCGTGGCGATACTTACACCACTGTTGCCCACCTTGCCATATATATCGGGACGATAGTCAGGGTCTTCTCCATACAGTGTAACAGAATCAAAAGCTGTCGATAGCCGTTTGGCCGGCTGATCAACACTAACGTAGTGAAAACGCTTATTCGTTCTTTCTGGTCCGCCTTCCCCCGCAAACATCCTTGTCGGGTCTTCGCCTTCCCGTTTTAATGGAAACACACCCGCAGTAAAAGGAAAATGTCCTGCCACATTCTCCTGGCCCTGCCAGCGAAGAATGTCGCCCCAATCTTTAAATTTTGGCAGCACCACTTTTGGAATCCTCGTTCCGCTCAGGCTGGTACTGGTCATGGGTTGCTTAATCACTTTATCCCTGACAGTGTATTCGTAAAAATCCTTTTGATACTCCGCTAACTTATTCGGCCAGTTGGTTATGAGTTTTTTAGCAACAGGTGTAAGCTGATCAGTAAGTGATGAAATTAGTGCTCCAAACTCATCTGTAATATTAGATTTTGAATCCTTGCTCTTTAAAATATCTATTGCCCCTTGTAGTTTATATAGTTTGGAAGCAATTTCTGCCTGCTCTTCTACAAGGTTATCGTAGTTGCGGTTGTTTTCTGCTATTTCACTCAGGTATCTTGTTCTGTTCGACGGGATGATCGCTGATGACACTTTTGCTGTTTCTCCAAACTGGTACTGGCCGAATACAATACCGGTTTTTTCCTCAATCTTTTTAATCAGCAACTCAAACAAATGATTAACTCCATCATCATTAAACTTGCTGGCCATTGTGCCAATAACAGGAAGTTCATCATCTTTTGCCGTCCACAGATTATGGTTGCGTTTGTATTGTTTTCTTACATCCGCCAGCGAATCGAGAGCTCCGGCTTTATCAAATTTGTTAATACAGATAAGGTCAGCATAATCGAGCATATTAATTTTCTCCAGTTGTGATGCCGCACCGTATTCAGGTGTCATCACATACATACTCACATCGCAATAATCCAGGATGGAAGCATCGCTTTGTCCCACACCTGCACTTTCCAGGATAATAAAATCAAAACCTGCTGCTTTACAAATCTCAATTGCTTCCTGTACATGAGAACTTAGCGCTATGTTGTCATCTCTTGTTGCCAGGCTTCTCATGTAAGCCCTTTGATGTGAGATGGCATTCATTCTTATCCGGTCGCCCAGCAAAGCACCGCCAGTTTTTTTCTTAGATGGGTCAACTGATATAACTGCAATTGTTTTATCGGCAAAATTGTTTAGAAAGCGGCGAACGATTTCATCAGTGACAGATGATTTGCCGGCACCGCCTGTACCGGTGATACCAAGTACTGCCCCCCTGCCCCCCGCCGGGAGATTCTTAGTCTCCGAAAGATTAAAGATTTCCTTTTTTAACGCTGTGTAATCATTTTCGTTTTCACAAAGAGAGATTGCTCTTGCTATTCTTCTTACATCTTTCACTTCATCCAACGGAAACTTTCCATTCCATTGAGGTTCTAAAGCCCCTCCTGCGGAGGGGTTTGGGGAGGCCGACTTTCTTATCACATCTTCAATCATTCCCTCAAGCCCCATATGCCTGCCATCATCCGGACTGTAAATCCTGGCTATCCCATATTGGTGTAACTCTTCAATTTCCTCCGGCAAAATAGTGCCGCCGCCGCCGCCGAATATTTTTATATGCCCGCAGCCACTTTCATCAAGCAGGTCTTTCATGTATTTAAAAAACTCCACATGGCCGCCCTGGTAGCTTGTAATTGCTATGCCGTTTGCATCTTCTTCAATGGCAGCTTCCACAATTTCTTTTACGGAACGGTTATGCCCAAGGTGGATGATTTCAGCCCCTTTGCTTTGCATAATACGTCGCATAATATTGATAGCAGCATCGTGGCCGTCGAAAAGACTGGCGGCGGTTACAATACGAACCCTTGCCTTGTTGGTTGTTGTTTTCATTATAACTATGTGAAAAGCAAATTTAGCCGAAAAAAACTAATGGGTGTTAGCAGCCTTAACACTTCAGATTGGAGCCTGTTCCATACATTTGCCGCATGCAATACATGACAGACTCCATCGCTGCTTTGTTTACAAAATGGAAGGGGAAGGCACCCCTTTCTGTTGACCTGCTACCCCAAAGCGGAAGTGAACGCCGTTATTTTCGCCTGCATGGAGAAGATGGCAGTTTTATAGGTACTTACGGAGCTAATGTAAAAGAGAACGAAACGTTCATTTATTTCTCCCGTCATTTTAAAGACAGGGTTCTGGCAGTTCCGCTAATATTGGCGGTAAGCGATGATAATATCTGTTACTTACAAGAAGACTTTGGTGATACTTCACTGCTTAACCGGCTTGAAGCAGAAGGTTTTTCAGAAGATGTTTATTTACTCTTCAAGAAAAGCCTCGAGGCCCTGGCTCAGTTGCAGGTAAATGGTGATGCCGGGCTTGATTACAACAAATGCCTCACCAATAAAGAATTTGGCAAACAGGCCATCATGGCAGATTTGTTGTATTACAAATATTATTTTCTTGATGCACTGCGCAAGCCCTACGACAAGCAGGCATTGATTGATGACTTTGAGGCGCTGAGCAATTATCTTACTCATACCGAATACAAATATTTTATGTTCCGGGATTTTCAAAGCCGGAACATAATGATAACCCCTCCTGCGGAGGGGCTTGGGGAGGCCGTTCATTTTATAGATTACCAGGGTGGCATGAAAGGGGCACCGCAATATGATGTGGCCTCAATGCTTTGGCAGGCAAGGGCGAACTTACCTGAAGACTGGAAGAACAATCTGCTTGATGACTATATCAACTCATTTGAAAGCATCATTGGTCAGCCGGTTGACAGGACTATCTTCCGCAGCCAGTATAACGGTTATGTCCTTATTCGCCTGCTGCAAGTGCTTGGAGCATATGGTTTCCGCGGATTATTTGAAAGAAAAGCACAGTTCCTGACAAGTATTCCGCTTGCACTGAAAAACCTGAAAGAGTTTTTTGCAAAAAACAGTGTGGGTATTGCTGTTCCCGAATTCAGAAAAGTGCTTGATATGTGTGTTTCAGATGAAGTGATTCAGCAGTTTACTACTACACAGGCCACCGCCGATACACCGCTTGTTGTAAGAATAAACAGTTTCTCATACAGAAACCAGATACCAGAAGACACTAGTGGTAATGGAGGCGGCTTTGTGTTTGACTGCCGCGGCATACTTAATCCTGGCCGGATTGAGAGTATGAAAACCCAAACCGGAAGAGACAAGGATGTAAAAGATTTCCTGGAACAACAAACACAAATGCCCGGGTTTCTGAACAGCGTATTTGATATTGTTGACATTACAGTGGAGGATTACATAAAGCGGGGTTTTGAAAATCTCATAGTGAGCTTTGGCTGTACTGGCGGTCAGCACCGCAGCGTATATGCAGCCGACGCACTGGCAAGGCATCTGCGTAATAAGTTTAAAGTAAAGATTGAATTGAAGCACTTGGTGCAGGATGAGAAAAATTGGGTGAACAGAATTGATAATTAAATAGTGAATAATTGATAAAGTCTAATTTCTAATTAATCAATTATTCAATTATCCATTAATAGTATGCAAGCAGTTATATTCTCGGCCGGGCTTGGCACCCGCTTTAAACCATGGACAGATACGCATCCTAAAGCACTGGCCCTGGTAAACGGGAAGTCTTTATTACAGCGAAATATTGAATACCTGCAATCTTTCGGCATAAAAGATATTATCATCAATGTACATCATTTTGCCGAGCAAGTAGAACAGGCTATTGTTGAAAATGACGGCTGGGGAAGCAATGTACTGGTGAGTGATGAAAGAGAAGTGGTGCTTGAAACCGGTGGCGGTTTGCTCAAAGCAAAGTCGTTCTTTAATCCCGGTCAGCCTTTTGTAACCTGTAATGCCGACATACTTACCAATCTCGATATTAATAAACTGGTCGCTTTTCATACAAAGAACAAGGCACTGATTTCTTTCGGTGTCACCAACCGTCAATCATCCCGTTATTTGCTGTTTGATGATAACAACAGGCTTTGCGGCTGGAAGAATACCAAAACAGGTGAAGAGAGAATATCCATTCATAAAGAAAACCTGGTTCAAAAAGCCTACAGCACAGTGGTGCTTTTCGAATACGATATTTTCCGGCTGATGGAAGAAAAAGGCTTTTCCGGAAAATTTTCTTTAATTGATGTTTACCTTTCACTCGCTGCCGAACACCTGATTATGGGCTACGATCATAGCGGCGATAAACTGGTAGATGTGGGCAAGCCGGAAAGTGTTGCTGTGGCAGAAGCTCTTTTTCCATAGTAAACACAACATAAAAGGAGAAGATAAAAATCCATTCGCTATTGACTTTTTCCCTAAAGATTTGCAAATACCTTTTCAACGGTAGTAAAGGTTGTTGCCATTTGCCCTAACTTTCAATTTCAAACTTATTGCCGTATGAAAAGAGTTCTCACCACTTACCTTGGTTTGTTATTCTATATATTCTCATTTGCACAAAATTCTGTTTACGACCATAAAGAAGCGTTCAATCCGCAGTTTTATCCATTTCCCGGAAATGAAGTTCGCAGTGCATCTGGCGAGCCCGGACCAAAATACTGGCAAAACCACGCCGACTATACTATCAACTGTACATTAGATACGGCCAAACATTCAGTTACTGGTAATGTCGTTATTACCTACACCAACAACAGTCCGGACAACCTGCGGTTTTTGTGGCTGCAGATGGACCAGAACATTTACCGGAAAAACAGCCGCGGCTCAGCAACTTCTTCCGAAACCGGCGGACGATGGGCCAATACAGGCTTTACCGATGGTTATAACATTTCTTCACTACAGGCAGAAGGAAAGAACGGCACCTATACAGATGTCAAAACAATAACTAATGATACCCGCATGCAGGTATGGCTGAAAGAACCATTGGCTACAGGTGAAAAAATCAAGCTCAGCATTAACTACTCATTCACTATTCCGGAATACGGCACCGACAGGACTGGCAGGCTGAAAACCAGAAGCGGTATTATTTATGAAGTGGCACAGTGGTTTCCCCGCATGGCAGTGTATGACGACATCCAGGGATGGAACACCATGCCCTATGTGGGTGCAGGGGAATTTTACCTGGAATATGGTGACATCAACTTTTCTGTCACCGCACCAGCTAGTTTAATTGTAGTTGGCTCAGGGGAATTACTAAACCCGCAAGACTGCTACACCGAAGAACAAATGAAAAGATGGGACGCAGCAAAGAACAGCGATAAAACTGTTACTATCAGAAGTGAAAAAGAAGTAAAGGATAAAAAATCAAAACCGCAAAGTGGCAACATCACCTGGAAATTCAGTATGCAAAATACCAGGGATGTAGCCTGGGCCGCATCAGAAGCCTTTGTTCAGGATGCAGCCCGTATCAATTTGCCCAGCGGCAAAAAATGTATGGCCGTAAGCGTATATCCGGCAGAAAGCATAACGAAAGATGGCTGGCAGCGTTCAACTGAATTTGTTAAAGGTTCCATTGAGCATTACTCAAAAAAATGGTTTGAATATCCATACCCCACTGCTATAAATGTAGCTGGCATCGTAGCAGGCATGGAATATCCCGGTATTGTATTTTGCAGTTACTACTCATCAGGCAGCAGTTTGTGGGGTGTTACTGATCATGAGCTGGGTCACACATGGTTCCCGATGATTGTGGGCAGCAATGAAAGAAAGTATGCCTGGATGGATGAAGGGCTTAATTCTTTTATCAATGAATTTTCTACCAATGAATTTAATAAAGGAGAATTTAAAGACAAAGGCTTCTTTGGTGACCCCAACTCTCCTTTCATGGTTCAGTACAGTTTCTCTGATGGGGCAGACGGCCTCAACACCATTCCCGAAGTTATTCAGGATAACAACCTTGATGTTGCGGCCTATTCAAAGCCGGCACAAATGCTTACCGCCCTGCGGGAAGTGGTGCTTGGCCCCGAAAGATTTGATGCTGCTTTCAAAGAGTACATCCGCCGATGGGCTTATAAGCACCCCACACCGTGGGACTTCTTCCATACTATTGAAAATGTTTCAGGCGAAGATTTAAGCTGGTTCTGGCGGGCATGGGTTTTCAAAACCTGGAAACTAGACATTGCTGTCTCATCAGTTGAGTACAAAGAAGAGAAAGCATCAAAAGACGCATTAATCACCATTGAAAACCTTGAAAAGATGCCGATGCCGGTTACAGTTAAAGTAAAAGAAAATAATGGCAAACAGCATATCATTGACTTACCAGTTGAGATATGGCAGCGGGGTGCCTTATGGACATTCTCTGTCCCCAGCACCACCGAAATAAAAGAAGTGATTATTGACCCTGAAAATAAATTACCCGACTTTAACCGGGAAAATAATGAATGGAAGAAGAAAGCATTTTAAATACAACACAGGTTCGGAAATTGTAATACCTGTCTGTTAGTTGGGAATTATCCTACTTTTTAACCCACAAACTTTCTCCAAAAAAGCTACTTACATATTGATGTTGCGTTAAAAGTTGATTGGGACATATCATAATTGGCACATACGAACGCCTGAGATTATCAATTAGTCCATAAAATGCCAGTACTGGCAAGGAATCTGTCACATAATTTGTTATTTCATATTCCCGTTGAATCCTAAACCTGTATATAGAGTCGGGTTGGTTCTCAAAATGAAGTTTAGCAGTATCTCCTGACAAAAACCAAAATAATCTTTTTTGTCCCGGAGTATTAGGAGTAATCAGTTCTAACCCATTTTCCCTTGTCATCCTGTATTCCTCCACCCACTCCCAGTTGCCTTGTATATACTTATTAATTGTGTCCATGTTCCTCGTCATGTCCGCACAGCGGGTTACCGGCACATAGGGCTTGTCTGTTTCCGCTTTTTTGCAGGATGCCCCAGCAAAGAGGATAAGCAAAATGAATAAAGGTTGCTTTTTCATAAGGATTATTTATAACATAAAGGTAGCAGCTAAATCAAAAGAAACAACACCTGGCTTAGGTTCATATCACTCCTGTGTTAATTTACTAAGGGGATAACCCATTTTTTATACAGGCCACAGCTATAAGGAATTACTATTGCACTGGCTGTATATAGCGAAACAAGAAGTCCTGCCTTTTGTAAAGGCAGGACTTCTCCTTTTATCTTTCAGCACAGTTTACCTGATATGCACTTTTCCTGTTGCCAGTTTCGTACCATTAGCATCGCCAACCACCACACTATAAACACCTGTGGCTGCATTAGTAAGGTTTACAGGCAGCAAAGTATATAATCCTGTAACAGGGAATATTTTATTGTAAACCTGTGCCCCCCTTGAATCAAATATTAGCAACGAACGCTGCGTGGCAGTTCCTCCATTGTTGTAATAAGAAACAGTGAAGTTTCCGTCATTTGGTGTTGGGAAGATAAACAGCCTGCTGCTTACGCCTGCATCAATCGTTATGGACGCTGACAATGCAGAACAGAATAACCCACTTACCCATGTTTCTCTGACAGCTACCTGGTAAGAACCTGTATGTTCCACATCTACTGTGTAGGTGTTTCCTGTAACTGTCAGTGGATTCAGGTTATACGTCCAAGAAGTTGTAAATGTACTTTGCGAACCTCCTGTTTGTGCACTTGGTGAAGCCGTAAGCGTTGTTGTTTGTCCTGGTAAAAGAGAGGACAGAACAGGGGCCTGTGTCAAGCTGATAGTTGGGGTTGCCCGTACTGTCAGTACAGCGGCATTTGAAACGACAGGAGTTGTACAAGTTGCATTAGACAACAAGCAGCGATACCTGTTTCCGCTTAAAGCAGTAATAACTCCATTCAATGCTAAAGAAGCAGCATTTGCCCCGGCAACATTTGTCCAGTTGGTTCCTCCATCTGTACTTACCTGCCACTGATAAATAATCGCTGGTACACTTGTACCTGCAACTGTAAAAGTTGCATTTCCGCCGGAGCAGAGTTCCACATTTGCCGGTTGTGCCGATACAACCACAGGTGCATACACCGTTAATATAGCAGCCGAAGAAGTTGCTGCAGGAGAACAGGTGCCGCTAACCACACAGCGGTAACGGTAAGAACCCGTTTCCATTCCAGATGTTGTTCCATTTACAATTAAGGTTGCAGATGTTATTCCACTGTAATAGCTTCCAGTCAAAATATTTACAAAACCAGTGCCTGTAGAATCAACCTGCCACTGATAACTTATACTTGTACCGCTTGCTGTTACACTAAATGAAGTACTACTGCTTCGGCATAGAGTTACATTTTGCGGATGGGCACTTATAGCGGGTAATGTATTTACTGTCAATGTGGCCGCATTAGATACAGTTGGCGTTGTACAAGAAGCTGTAGAAAGAAGGCAACGATACTGATAAGTATTCATACTAACTATAGCCCCTGTTATATTCAACGTTGCTGCGGCAGAGCCTGAATAAACTCCTCCATCAGTGAGATTGGTAAACCCGCTGCCTGTATTTATTTGCCATTGATAAATTATACCTGTTCCGCTTCCAGCAACAGCAAAACTGGTATTGCTGCCTGCACAAACAGCCTGGTTTGCAGGCTGGGTTGTTATAGCCACAGAGGTTGCCACAGTAAGCAGAGCACAGTTAGATGTGGCTGCTGGTGTACAAGAACCACTAACCACACACCGGTATCCTGTATTGGTCATACCAGTTGTAATTCCTGACAGAAGATAGCTTGCCGAAGTGGCACCGCTGATGTTTGTCCAGGGGCCAGAACAACCTGAAGCGCTGGATTGCCATTGGTAAGAAATTCCAGTACCGGTTGCTGCCACAGAAAATGTATTGCTGCTGCCCGAACATACTGTTACACTTTGCGGATGTGTTGTAATTGACGGTAAAGTATTTACAGTTAACACCGCCGCATTTGAATTGGTGCTTGCGCAAGTATTACTTACTACACACCTGTACTGATTTCCGCTTAATGCTGCAGTTACTCCGGTTAAAGTATAGCTTGCACTGGTAGCACCGCTAATATTTGTCCATGTGCCGCCGCCATTAGTGCTTATCTGCCACTGGTAAGTACCGGCAGCCACAACACTAAATGTAACACCCGACCCTTCGCAAACAGTTTGAGATGCTGGTTGTGTTGTAATTGTTGGCCCCGTACCTGGATTGATCGTGTAAGCAACATTTACTGTTTGAGTGGTAGCTCCAACAGCTGTTCCCTGTACGGTGATATTATAAGTACCGGCAGTTAGCAGGTTCGTATTATTGAGTGTAACAACAGTGCTGTTTCCCGGCGTTACAGGGTTAGGACTGAACGATACAAATGTGCCGCCCGGAACCCCACTTGTTGCTGATAAGGTGATAGGTCCGGAAAAGCCGCCAATACTATTTGTACCCAGAGTAACCGACATGGAAGTTGGTGCCGGACATGTAGCTGTAGCAGCAGCAGGTGTATTAAAAGAAAAACCAGAACTTACTGATGGTATAACTGCCGTCCACATACCACGACCGTGTGTGGCAGCTAAAACAGTACGGTCTGAAGAGCGGTACTTAATCATATCGGTCCGCACATTGGGGAAAGAAGTATTAGGAGTCCATACTGTGCTGGCCCCGTTCAGCAAATCCGTTTCCCATATACCGGTTTCTGTGGCAATGATTGCCTTGTTATTATCATCAGGATGGAACATACCCCATCTTACCGGCATGTTTGGCAGGTTTCCGTCGCAGGCTGTCCATGATGTACCGCCGTTTGATGATATCCATACATTGGTTACACCATAACTGGAATAGCAGGCCATCAGGTTTTGTTCTGCAGAGCCAGTCACTATGCAATTTACATAACCGGAAGCTCCGGAAGGAGTAATAGCCAATGCAGTCGGCGAGGCTGTTTCTGCATTGTCAACTTTAAAAATTGTTGCAGAACCTGTTCCAAAAAACACACGGTTGGCTGTAAAAGGAGAAACATGCACCGCTGATACGTTACCCGAACCAAAAGCACTTACAGTAACCACAGTAGTTGTTGCTCCTGTTTGCGGATTATCCCACCTTAAATAATTCCCAGCAGAGTTGCAGGCATAAATTCTGTTACCAGTATTGTCGTAATCCCATGGGTTAACAAAACGTCCGGTACTCTGATTATTTACAGGTGTACTCCATGTACTTCCGCTGTTTGTACTCCTTCTGTAAACATTATAAACATAGGAGCCAAATTGATACTGAGGTTCATCCTGGTCAATAGCTGAATAACAACCATCACCACCAGCAAATTCAACAGAAGAACTTAAACCCGGATTGCTGAACTGGTGCATACCATTGTCCTGTGCGCCCCCGATAAAATAATTGGTAGTAACCGGGTGAATGGCGCAGGAGTAAAACTGCTTAATCCTTAATCCAACGTTTCTGTCGCGGATAGTGGTGCCCCCATCCGATGAATAGTGTACACCACCATCACAGCCAAAAAGTAACTTGGTCCCGCCATCCCACCATTGAATATCATGCTGATCAGCATGTACATACTGTCCGCTTGTACCTACCCATGCAGATATTTTTGTCCAGGTAGTGCCGCCATTGGTTGTTTCATAACAATCAATACCACCCACAATACAATTGTCGGGATCAGCCGGATTTATTGCAGCAGACAAATCGTACCAGCCCTGGCCAGGAGCACTGGATCCTGTAAGCAATCCGCCCCCTGGTACTGAAGTTGTAGCCACCCAGTTATTACCCCCGTCAGTTGATTTCCATGCAGTGGGTACCATGTGGCTGCTATTATCAGGCAGGGCATAAAGCGTATTGCCAGAAACAGCCAGTTCTGTTCTTTGATTGAACGTTGTGTACATTGTTGTTGCAGCATTCCAGCCGCTTGCACTTGTTGCTGTTTCAGGATTATCCGTATAACGATAGCCGGAAGTACTGAAAATTCCGGTTGTTACATGCAGACGACCCGCTACAGCAGTAGAAGTAATTTCAAGATCGCATACATCGCTGCCAATACCTGATGGGGTGATATTTGTCCAGCTGCTGCCGCCATCGGTTGATCGTAATAAACCTGATGTTCTGGTGCCCAAATAAACATTTCCCAGGTAATCGCAAAGAATACGGGTACCGTTTATATACGAGCTGGTACTTGACAGAAAATTCCAGGTAGCCCCGGCATCCACACTTTTAAATACACCAACACCCCTTACTGCGTCAGAGTTTCCATATGATTCACCCGTACACAAATACATTATGTTTTGAAAACCCGGCCTTGGATCCTGGCAGATGTCAGCAATGGCCAGGTTGCTCAACCTGTCATCAATCAGCACCCAGTTGGCTGGAGCAGTAGTTATGTCGGTTGTCTTCCATAAGCCTCCGGCCACACTACCCACAAAAACGGTTTTATGAGTAGCATCTAATGAGTCAACCATAAGTGCCCTCACCCTTCCTGAGGGAATTCCGCTATTGGCCCTTGTATTACCATTTGAAGGGCCAGGCACATCACTTATTGGCCCTCTCTCAGACCAGCTTAATGCTTCTGTAAAATTGTCCAGCAGCCGTAATTGCTTACGGGTGGCATCAGCAGTTTCAATGGCTATCCTTAGCTGGTCCCACGGCACTCTTCCCGTGGCCGGATCCATGGTCCTTTCAATTTCGAAAGCAAGCGTTTGCATGGGGCCATCATATCTGAATTTGCCCTCTTCTTCTTTGGCAGTTGAGTTCATTTGTTTACAGGAAACAAAAAAAGAAGCCACTCCTGCTACAACTATCAACAGGACAAGTAAACCTGGTGTTTTTTTCATAAATCTCTTTTGGATAATGATATGGTGATTGAATACCGAAAATACAGCATTTCAGGCTTAAGCACATACTAACTGATTTACAATCATTCAGATTGTCAGTAATATCAAAATTATCAATAACAAAGGGAGTAAAATCACCTGCAATAATACGAAGCCGTCAGGCATCAACCCTGTGTTGTTGAATTCTTATTTAACAGCAACCATGCTGATTTCCACATTTACAAATTTTGGAAGGGCACTCACCTGTACTGTTTCCCTCGCAGGAAATTCGCCTTCAAAATACTTTCCATACACTTCATTTACCTCGGCAAAACGGTTCATATCTGTAATAAAAATGGTCGTTTTTATCACATTGTTGAAATCCATTCCGGCAGCATGTAAAACAGCCTTCAGGTTCTGCATTACCTGGTGGGTCTCTTCCTGAATATCCTTGTTCTTCAATTCCCCTGTAGTTGGATCAATACATACCTGCCCTGAAATAAAGAGCATATTGCCGGTTAATATTGCCTGATTATAAGGGCCAATAGGAGCCGGAGCACCGGGAGTATTAATAATTGTCTTAGTCATATAATCTGCTTTTTAAAAAACGCAGGGCGAATTTAGCTTTATACATTTTCTTTGCAAAAATTTGCTTCATGATACTGCTGGTTGGCCCGGAGTCTTTTTATGAGCAGGTATCTTTCAGCCATCAAAAGGTGGAAGGTTCCCGCCAGGCAATCCTATGGAGTACAATTCCTGTTTCTGATACGCCTGTATCTGTTTGTATTGACTTGTTATTTGATAACAGTACAGAGCGGATTGACCGGCTTAAGAACATACAGGCAGAGATTATTTTTGTAAATCTTGTTGCAGAAACCTGCATTCATTTACCAGATAATTTCATAAGAATCAATGGATGGCCTGCTTTCTGGCAGCGAAATATTGCAGAGTGTGCCGCAAAAAACAGCAGCAAAAAGGCTCTGGCCGAAGAAACATTATCAGCCTTTGGCAAAACCATTGAGTGGACATCCGATATTCCCGGGTTCATCAGTGCCCGGATTGTTTCGGCCATGATAAACGAAGCTTATTTTGCGCTTGGCGAAGGGATCAGTTCAAAAGAAGAAATAGACCTTGCTATGAAAACAGGCACAAATTATCCTTACGGCCCCTTTGAATGGAGCAAACTAATTGGATTAACAAACATTCTTGCCCTTTTGAATAAAATGGCAGAAACCGATAACAGTTATCTGCCTTCACCATTATTGATACAGGAAGCACAAAAAATATGAGTTGGATACTTAATATCGACACAGCGCTTAATACAGCATCTGTTTGTCTTTCAGAGAAAGGATTTCCTTCATTATATACTGAAAATAAAATTCAGAAAGACCACAGCAGTTGGCTGCACATATCAATAAAAGAGCTGATTGCTGAATCAGGGATTGACAAAAAACAATTAGAAGCAGTGTGTGTCAATATCGGGCCCGGCTCTTACACCGGGCTCAGAGTGGGCTTATCTGCAGGAAAAGGGCTTTGCTATGCCCTCAATATTCCACTGATAACGGTCAGTTCACTTGAACTTGCAGCTTACGCTGTAAAGAACGAGGCATACGATCTTATTTGCCCGGCAATAGATGCCCGGCGGATGGAAATATATTCCTCTCTCTACGATAATAAATTGCATATCCTTCAGAAACCCTCTGCCATTGTTGTAACACAGGAAACATTTACTGACATGCTTAACAAGCATAAGATACTCTTTTGTGGCGATGGATCCCACAAGCTAAAAGAGGTAATCAGTCATGCAAATGCAATGTTTAGCGATAACGGAGGAAATGCTAAACAACTGGCTGAAATTTCTTATTCCCTGTTCAGAAAAAACATTTTTTCGCATCTCGCAACTACACAGCCCTTATACCTGAAGGATTCATACACAGCAGGTAATTAACTGCCGGGCAACCGGCTTAAAAAGTTTCAATAAAAAAAGCCATAATTTTTTTTTATTAATAAACACATAAAATTATCTTTACATCTTACCTCAAAATCACTGGTTCATGAACAATTATTCACTTGCTTTAAGCAATTCGCTGAAGGTAGATTTGCTTAACCTTAAAAAAGCCGCCCTCGTCCTGCGGGCAATTAATCACAAACTTCGTCAGCAAATGCTGAAGATGATTGATGATCATGGAAAAATCACAGTAACAGAGCTTTATGTAAACCTGAGGCTTGAGCAATCTGTCACCTCGCAGCACCTTGCCATACTTCGTAAGGCAGGTTTTGTAAACACCACCCGTGACGGAAAGTACATTTACTATTCAGTAAATAGCGACAGGATTAAAGAAGTCAACAAGTTTTCTGATGATCTTCTAAAATAATTGAGCTGTTGCAGGATCAGGGCCCGGCTGCCATTGGCAGTTCGGGCTTTTTTTCTATAAACCACTATGTATTAAAAAAATGAAAGCATTAAACGTTGAAGGGTTCAAACTGGCAGTAAACAACAATGCCGTTATTCTCGACACAAGAAAATCAGAAGTGTTTGCCCGGGGATTTGTTCCCGGCTCGATAAGTATTGAGTTAAACGAAAAGTTCGCTGAACGCTCTGCAAACCTGCTGCCGGCAATTACATCATTATTACTCGTAGCTGAGCCAGGCAATGAAAATATTGCGGAAAAGGCATTAGCAAAAACCGGACAATGGGAAATAGCAGGTTTCCTGGAAGGCGGTTATGATAGCTGGATTGGCTCCGGAGAACCATCTGATATGATAGTTGATGTGGAAGCCGATGAACTTATGATGGATATTCCATTCGATAAAAACCTGATTGTGCTGGATGTAAGACAAGAAACAGAATTTGCTGATGGCCATCTTAAAAATGCCATTAATATTCCTATGCAAGAACTTACAGACCCCGGAAGTATGGCCAATTTTGAAGACGGGCACAATATTTATGTGCACTGTGGCGGCGGAGGCCGGGGCATAACTGCTGCTTCGCTTCTAAAAAGACAGGGCTTTCACAACCTGCGGTATGTAGCCGGTGGATGGAAAAAAATTAAGGAGCAGGAAAAGGCAGAAATTGTGAAAGAAACAAAAGCATTAAACTGATTGTTTGCTTATCAGGTTGAGATTAGAAGAGTAAATCTAAAAATCATAATAAAAAGTTAACACCCCCTTTTTTTCACCACTCGTCACCTCATAATTGTCGTTTACAAATAATAACAGCACACCGGTATTTTCAGCTTTTATCTTTAATCTGCGAAAGAATTGGTAATAGTTGTAACTATTTATTTTTTCAATCGTAAAACCATCAACCGCTGTTAATAAATCATCATGAGGATTAAAACCATTCTTCCAACTATATTTTTTTTTCTGTCATTTCACTGCCTGGCACAAAACACTCCGGCTAAACAAATACAGGCCATCAGAACTACAAAACCAATTAAAATTGACGGGCTTATAAATGAAGAGGCCTGGAAAGAGGCATCTGTAATGGATAACCTCGTTGAGTTTCGCCCTACCGTGGGAAGACTGGAAGAACCGGAGAACAGAACCATCACCTACCTGATGTATAATGATGAAGGAATTTATTTTGCCGGCTATTGCCACGAACGTACAAAAGACAGCATTGCCACCGAACTGGCCGGCAGAGATGGGTTTGGAACCAATGACTACATAGGTATTATTTTAGACACTTATTATGATAAGTTAAACGGCTTTGAATATTTTATTACACCACTTAATGAACAATGGGATGCAAAAATGGCCCCCGGCGATAACGGAGGTGAAGATTTCAGCTGGAATGCGGTTTGGGAAAGTGGCGCTGTCATTCATAATGATGGATGGAGCTTTGAAATGTTCATTCCTTTTTCTGCCATCCGCTTCAGTAAAAAGGAAGTTCAGACATGGGGCTTGAATATCACCCGCAGAAGAAGAAAAACAGAACAGCAATACACATGGAACCCCGTGAATCCCAATGTAAACGGTTTTCTTACACAGGAAGGCACATGGGCTGGTATTTCAAATATTAAGCCCCCGCTCCGCCTTCAGTTTTCCCCTTATTTTTCAACATATGCAAATCATTTTCCTGCAAATACACCAGGAGAAAAAAACTGGACTTCATCAATAAATGGTGGTGTAGATGTTAAATATGGCATCAGCCAGGCCTTTACTTTAGATGCAACACTGATTCCTGACTTCGGCCAGGTGCAAAGTGATAACAGAATTGCCAATCTTACACCTTTCGAAGTTCAATACCAGGAAAACAGGCCCTTCTTTAATGAAGGAACAGAACTCTTTAACAAAGCTGGCATTTTTTATCCACGAAGAATAGGGATCGACCCCATACTGCTCCATTCACCGTATGAATACATGGACAGTTCTCATACCTTATTTAAAAATCCAGTAGAGTCGAAACTTATTAATGCTACAAAAATTTCTGGCCGCACATCAAAAGGTCTTGGTATTGGAGTATTAAATGCGATCACAAACACCCGTTATGCCACAATTGAAAATATTTACACAGGCGAAAGAAAAGATGTTGTCATTGATCCGCTTACTAACTATAATGTTCTTGTTCTTGACCAGTCACTAAAGCACAACTCCAGCATCACTTTTACAAATACTAATGTGTTACGCAGCGGAAACGATTACGATGCAAATGTTTCTGTAGCACAGTTCAGCCTGAATGATAAAAAAAACACCTGGAATGTAAGCGGTAAAATTGGTATGAGTATTCTAACAGGAATGGCGGATCAAAACAAGAATCTCACCGGATACGGACACGGCATTTCATTTGGTAAAACCAGCGGACGGTTTACCTTCAATATCGCCCAGGACTTTATTACAAATAAATTTCAGGGTAACGATCTCGGATACTTCACCAATAATAATTTTATTGACCACAAGCTTTATGCTGGCTACAACTGGCTGAAATCAACAAAATGGTATAATAACCTGTACTTTAACTTCAACATGTATTATTCCAGGAGACTTGTCAATCCGGCAGCCTTTCAGGGAATGAATGTAAGTGCCAATATTAACGGACAACTAAAGAACCTGTGGCATGCAGGATTCTTTGCCGGCTACGAACCATCAGGAAACAATTTTTATGAACCCCGGATTGAAGGCCGGTTTTTTAAAGGATGGTCCAACTATTTTATCGGGGGGTTCTTTAACACCAACGATGCAAAAAAGTTTGCCGCCGGGTTTGAAATGATGTTTGTTGACAGGTCTGTATTCAGTAGCAAAAGGTACAGCCTGGAATTCAGTAACCGCTACAGGTTCAATAACAGGATTACTGTTTATCATTCCATAGAAATTAATCCGCAAAAGCGAAATGCAGGATTTGCAGACATAGATGATGCAACCAATGAGATAATTTTTGGGAAAAGGGACATCAGCGAAATTGAAGATGTACTGGGAGCGAAGTACAGCTTCAGCAGCAAGATGAACATTAATCTCAGAATAAGGCATTACTGGAACCAGGTACGATATTCACAGTACTATACGCTGGAGCAGAATGGCACACTAAAAGAAAACAACACTTATACCGGAAATGCAAATATGAATTTTAACTTCTTTAACATTGACCTTGTTTACACATGGCAATTTGCCCCCGGCAGTTTTCTCAACATCGTATGGAAAAATGCAGCAGAAGATTTTGGCAGGGATGTTTCAGGCAACTATTTCAAAAACATGGATAAAACGTTACAGGCAAAAGACAATAATAATTTTTCGATGAAGATTATCTATTTTCTCGATTACCTGAAACTCAAAAAACAATTGAAGAAGGCCTGATTAATCATCTGACCACTTCTCCAAACTCAGGCTTCCATTCATGTTTCCAGCGACGGTGGCTCCACAACCACATTTCTGGTTGCTCTTCGATTATCTTACTCAGAAAGTCAACATACTTTCCGGTAAGCAAAGCCTCCGGCATCGCAGAGGCATCTTCAGTAATAAGAATAAACTCTGTATGGTAGTAGCCCCGTTTCAGCTTTTTAACGAATGCAAATACCACCGGGCATTTTTTATCCCTGGCTGAACGTTCAGGCCCCTTAATAAAAGGAGTGGGTTTGCCAAAAAAATTAAACCAATAAGAGTTGCCAGGATGTCCGGGGTTTTGATCGGCTACCAGCACCAGGGCATGCTGTTTATTTCGCCAGGGCAAAAAAGCATTTCTCATATCGGTGGCAGGAATCATTGCAGTGCCATATTTGCAACGCAATTTGAAAAAAACCCGTTCAAATGTTTTGTTTGCCAACGGCATATATACTCCAACAAGAGTTTGCTGAATATTAATACAATAGTGATGGTTGAGCCACTCCCAGTTAAACTGATGACCGGCATGTATATGACAAGATTTGCCTGACTTATATATTTCATCGAAAACTGAGAAATCAGCAGTACAATGCCTGTTGATAAACTTCTTTCCTGCTGAAAAAAGTTTAAGTGTTTCAATAAATGTATCAACGAGATTATGATAAAACCTCTTTGCAATTTGAATCCGTTCTTTTTCAGTTTTTTCAGGAAATGCCTGCTTCAAATTACTCAATACGACATTTCTTCTGTACTTAATAACATAGAACATTAATCCATAAACAGCATCTGAAAGTAAATAGAGAATCCTGAGAGGGAGTAAAGAAACCATCCACAATAAACCGTAAACGATATAGTACATAGCCTGCAAAGATATTGATTACAAAACTATGTTCTGGACGAGGGTGCTCTTTTCAGGGTAATCAGTATTATAATGCAGGCCACGGCTTTCTTTCCGCAGTGTTGCACCTTTCACAATAAGGTAACCAACCGTAATCATGTTACGCAGTTCAAGTAACTGGGGAGAAAGAGTTGTGGTTTTATATAATTCTTCTGTTTCTTCCCAAAGAAAATCGAGCCGCCTGCTTGCCCGCTGCAAACGGACATTATTCCTTACAATACCAACATAGTCGCTCATCAGCAATTGCAGTTCTTTCAGACTTTGGGTTATCAGAATCATTTCCTTTGGCTGTATTGTGCCTTTCTCATTCCAGTCAGGAATGTCATTTTTTATTGCCAAAGCAGTAATCTTTTCAGAGCTATCAACAAAACAGCGGTGAGCAAATACCATCGCTTCCAGCAACGAATTACTCGCCAGCCTGTTGGCCCCATGCAACCCTGTTGAGGCACATTCGCCACAGGCATATAAATTGCGCACAGAACTTCTTCCCCACTCATCTGTTTTAATACCACCACAACTGTAATGCGCTGCCGGTGCCACAGGAATCATGTTCTTCGTTATATCAATACCAAGAGACAAACATTTTTCATAAATATTGGGGAAATGCTCCACAAATTTTTCTTTATCAAAATGCCTGCAATCCAGCCACACATGTTCTGTACCGGTCCTTTTCATTTCACTGTCTATCGCCCTTGCAACAATATCACGGGGAGCCAAATCCTTCCTCGCATCATACTTTTCCATAAAAGCCTCTCCGTCTGCATTTCTTAAAATACCTCCATCTCCGCGGACCGCTTCCGTTATCAGAAACGCCTGACCTCTTAATCCCGGCTCATAAAGTGCAGTTGGATGAAACTGGATGAACTCCATGTTTTCTATCCTGCCTTTTGCACGGTACACCATTGCCACACCATCGCCACTGGCAATGATTGGGTTGGTTGTTGTCCTGTACACCTGCCCGTTTCCTCCTGTTGCCAACACTGTAACTTTAGAAAGAACTTTCTCAATTTTCTTTGTTGTAAGATTAAGCACATACACACCGTAACACTCAATATCAGGAGTTGACTTGGTTACAAGATACCCAAGATGGTGTTGAGTAATAATATCAACAACAAAACAATTATTAACCAGTTCAATATTCTTTTGTTTAGAAACGGCATCCAGCAATGCCCGTTCCATTTCTTTACCTGTTATATCCTTATGGTGCAAAACCCGGTATTCCGAATGGCCGCCTTCTTTACCTCTTTTGTAATCGCCATTCTCATCCTTATCAAATTGGGCACCCCAATTAATTATTTCGCTAACCCGTTCTGGCCCTTCTTTTACCACAACTTCAACAATGACATCGCTGCACAACCCGTCACCGGCGATAATGGTATCGTTGATATGCTTTTCAAAACTGTCATGTTCCTTATCGCTCACAACAGCAATACCACCCTGTGCATACTTGGTATTTGTTTCTTCAGGCACCGTTTTAGTCACCACCATTATTCTTCTTTCAGGAAACTGAGTGGCTGCTTTTAAGGCATACGTTAACCCTGCAATTCCCGAACCTATAACCAGAAAATCTGTTTGCTGCATATTGTGTAATCCGTAAACCGGAATTTATTTAATACTGTTGTTTTTTATCCTGTAAAGATACTTAACCGCACCCATTACTATTAATAACTGAGCCACGCCGTAAGAAATCATAATCCAGGCAGATGCTCCCCACAATGGAGTATAGAATTTATTTACTGCTAATATTGAATCAGAAACAACAAATAATATTGCGCCTGCTACAAAAAGTCTTCCAGCCTTATTATTTGCTATATAAAACATATGCAGCGCCATCATTAACATAAAACTGATTACCAGACCATAAATCCTGACCGGCAATTTCATATCTCCGAGATATGGTGACAGCCAAATTATAAACCCGGCGTAATAGGCAGCAACGGTCAGCAATATCCACCAGCGGCTCATTATAGTTTCTGCAATCCTTATTTTGTGGAAGAAAAGAACATAAACAATATGTGCAATTAAAAAAGAGGTTAGTCCCAATAAAAAGAAAACTGATTGCCTCTCCTGAAACATCAGCAGCACATCGCCCATCCAGGAGAAAAACAGGGCCAGTAACACTAAAAAAGTAAACCTGCTTTTATAGCCATTCATCATTTCAGAGATAAACAATAAGGCCAGCAGCAACATCAGCAGTGGCTTTGTGGCATACTGTATATATTCATTTCCTGTTTCGGCGCCAAAAATGTTTGTGGCCAGTACCGCAAGGTAAACACTTATCAGAATTTTACTTTTCATGCTCTTTATTTATGGCTCCACCCATGCCCCGTGTTCTTTCAGCAGGTTTATCAGTTCTTCTACGGCCACCTCGCTGTCAATATTTCGTTTCATTATTTCCTTGCTTTTGTAAAGAGTAATTTTTCCCGGACCGCTGCCCACATAGCCAAAGTCTGCATCAGCCATTTCGCCCGGACCATTTACAATACAGCCCATAATGGCAATTTTCACACCTTTCAGGTGATTAGTAACAGACCTTATTCTGGCAGTAGTTTCCTGCAAGTCGAACAAAGTGCGGCCGCAACTGGGGCAACTGATATATTCTGTTTTTGAAATTCTCGTCCTTGTTGCCTGCAATATGCTGAAAGCGGTATTGTTGGTGAACTGGTGAATATCTTTTACATCTAAATATGTCCTTCCCGTCATTCTGATATTATCCATCTTTGCATTACTTCCATATCCTAAGCAAATGCCATCACCCATGCCATCGAGCAACAACGCACCTGTTTCAGCAGCAAAATGAATAAGGTGCTCATCGGGTGTTTGCCAACCGCTGTCGGTTATTAATACAATGGGATTGCGTACTCCACGGTTCATCAGTTCAATGAACATGCGGCGGACAGATTGAACTGCGTTAACCCGTGCCGAACTCAGGCATAGAACTACTGATGGGTCACTCTTCAGTTCATCCAGGTATTCGTAATCGCTGACAGATGCTTCATCACTGTAACAATCTATCATCACAAAGTTCAAAATATTGCTTTTTGCCTCAGTTTCAGCATAACCTTTATCAGAAAAAATTGGATAATAAGTACTCTTATCTTTTGCTTCGGCCCAGGCAGCCGGATAAACAATCACCTTCAGGGTGCCGGGAAGTGAAAAATCCAAAAGCTGGTGCCCGGTGAAAATATAATCGGCTGCCGCATCTCCAATTGCCCATTTATCTGTTACAGCATTATAAGCATACCCGGCACTTTGCAAATGCTGCGGAGTAATCTTTTCAATCTTGCTTAAATCACCAATTACTACCGGAACCTGCCCGCCACCAATATTAGCAACAGAAAACGTTTCCCTTCTTCTGTATTCAAATGGAGAATAGGGAAGACTAATTTCTGAATCCCAGCTTCCGGCTTCTGACTTCTGACTTGCTGCCTGATACCTCTTCACCAAATCTTTACATACAGGTATTTCAAACTCCGGGTCTTCAGTTAATGATACACGGATAGTATCGCCAATGCCGTCTTCGAGCAAAGTACCGATACCAATGGCCGATTTAATCCTTCCATCTTCCCCATCACCGGCTTCTGTAACACCAAGGTGCAGGGGATATATCTCACCAAACTCATCAAACATTGTTTTCACCAGTAAACGATATGCCTGTACCATTACCTGAGGATTGCTGCTCTTCATACTCAGCACAATGTTGTGAAAAGCTTCAGCCCTTGCAATCCTCAAAAATTCCATGGCACTCTCCACCATTCCGATAGGAGTATCGCCATACCGGCTCATAATCCTGTCACTAAGTGAACCATGATTGGTGCCTATACGCATGGCAGTGCCATGTTCCTTACAAATCTTAACCAAAGGAGTAAACCTGTCCCGTATCCTTTCAATCTCCTCTGCATATTCAGCATCGGTATATTCAATTTGTTCAAACTTCTTTTTATCAACATAGTTACCCGGATTCACTCTTACTTTTTCAATAATCCGTGCTGCAATTTCGGCAGCATTGGGAGTAAAATGTATATCAGCAATCAGTGGTGTGTTGTATCCTCTTTTACGAAGTTCATTTTTAATATTGAGCAGGTTTTCAGCTTCCAGTTTTGAAGGAGCCGTTATCCGTACCATTTCTGCACCTGCTTCAATACAACGGATACTTTGCTCAACCGTGGCTATGGTATTCATGGTATCGGTCGTAGTCATCGTTTGAATACGGACAGGATGATTATTACCAAGCAGCAATCCGCCGATATTGACTTCTTTTGTTTTAAGCCGCTTATACGCAGTAAGTGACTCACAGTAGTATTGCATAAAAATTGAAAATTTGAACTTCAGTACTTAATAACACAGAAACCGGCCAAAGGTATTATAAAGAATAAAATACAACTCAGGTTTACCAGTCCTTCCCCTGAGACCCACCCCCTTCTTCTCTTTTCTTTTGTATCCTCTTCTGTACTTCTTTTTCTTTTTGCTGAAGCAGCCGTAATCTCTGCTCTGCCTCTTTTGGCTTCATTTTAGGTTGTTGCTTCTGTTGCTGTTTTTTCTTTTGCTGATTGTCGTTTTTCTTTTCTTCGTTTTTCTTCTTCTTTAATTCCAGCAGAGCTTTCTGAAGGTTCTCCCTGGCTTCTTTATCGGCAGGATTATTCCGTAACGCATTCTTATATGCTTCCACTGATGCTTCAAGCTCCTTCTGCCTGCTTAATATAGCACCTTTGTTGTACCATGCTTTCGAAGCAAGCTGCTTATCCGCTGCGTTTGTTGCAGCGTCGCTTAGAAGTTTCAGAGCATCTTCCTTTTTGTCCTGCTTATATAAAGCAGCGGCAAGATTATACTTTGCAACAAAGCTTTCCGGTGCTGCTGTCAATGCCTCCCTGAATTTTTTTTCAGCTTCCGGATACTGTCCTTGCCTGTAGAGTTCGTTGGCAGCAAAAATTTGTCCTTCAGCAGATTTATTTTGCTGTGAAAATAACATTCCAGGGTGGCAAATAAACAACATAATAAACCCTTTTTTTAAACTGCCCGTAAACAAATGATCGAGCCGCAAATTCTTTTTTTCCGGAAAGAAAAATTCAATCACCAATAACAGTAACATTACAGCGGCAAATAACCAATACCAGTTGCGATAGCTGATTTGTGAACTGTCAGCATAAGCCTTTCTGTCTATTTGCGACAACTGGGACATTACCTGCGCAACAGCCTTATCGCTTTCTTCCAAATGCAGGTAAACGCCATTTGTAGCACTTGCAATTTCTTTCAGGCCGGCTTCGTTCAGTTTTGAGATAACCACATTCCCTGCCTCATCTTTCTTATTCTCTCCTGTTATCGTATCAGGTATTGTTGCCCCTTCCGGTGAGCCAATACCAACTGTATTTATCATCACTCCCTGCTTCGACAACTCCCCTGCTACCGAAATGGCATTTGCATCATGGTCTTCACCATCTGAAATCAGTATAACCGATTTAAACTTTTTGTCAGCAGGATTGAAAGTTCTTGCACTCATTTCCAATGCATCACTGATAACAGTACCTTGTTGCGGAACAGCATCCGGCGATGCCGATGAAACAAACAACTTTGCCGCTCCGTTATCTGCTGTTAAAGGCATTTGCATATATGCCCTTCCGGCAAAGAGTATGAGAGCAATCCTGTCATCAGGCATTTTTTCTAATAATTTCTGAAGAAACTGCTTTGCCTTTTCCAGCCTGCTAGGGGCATAGTCTGTTGCCAGCATACTTTTGCTTACATCAAGGGCAATGGCAACATCAATACCTTTTCTGACTGTGTTCTCGCCTCCTGCCGCCTGTCTCGGGTTCATCGCAGCGATGACACCAACAATAAAAGCAATAAACAGAAAGATAAATTTCAAAAAGAAACGTTTGCCCGAGTAATCCTTTATTAGTGATTTTACGAGTTGCTCATCACCCATTCGCTTCAAAACCTCTTTTTTCCAGCGAAGTACAAATACAAACAAAAGGGCAAGGAGCAAGGCCCCCGCCATCAGCCAGTACAAATCCTTATGTTGAAATTGATAATTCAAGTTGCTAAAACTTAACAGATACCAAAACAAGCCTGTCATCACATCTTTCCCTCAAAGAAGCCGAGCTGAGTTAAAATGCCTTTCAGCATCTTCATTCTCACAGTAAACATATCGAAGTCTTTATCCGGCGACTCAATGTTTAAAACAAAAAAGTACGGATGATTGTTCTCTTCTATCCAGCCAGTAATCCATCCAATCGCATTTCCATTTTCCTTAAAACCCCATCCTGTCTTATAGCCAAGCCTGTAATTAGGCTTATTTTCAAACAACATTGCCCGTTTCACCATTTCCTGGTATGTTTTAAAGAAGGGTAACTGATCAAAGTATAGTTTCTTTACCAATCCCAGTTGCTGGTCAGGTGTTACCTTTATCGAGTTATCAATCCAGAAGCTGTCAACAGCAGATGTTATCCTCACTTTATCGGTATCTGATTTTGCTCCATACTTGAGACTGTCGAGCCAAAGTTGCATAGTGTCTTTTCCTATACGCCTAGCCACTTCCTGGTAATATGGCAATGAGGAAACCCTGAAGGCCTCATACATGGTCAGGTCTTTATTCCAGTCCTCTTTCCATCGCTTTACACCATCCCATTTAATTATCATGCTGTCGTTTACAATTTTGCCTGTTTGCAAACCAATCAGTGAGTTGACAATCTTGAAAGTAGAGGCGGGCTGATAGGCGCTATCCCGGTAGCGGCTGAGATTATACACAGTGAATTTTCCCGTTGCATTGTTCATAAGTGCAAAACAGCCTTCCACTTTGTTCTCATCAAAGTATTTTTTCAGGCTGTTATCCTTCTTTACATTATCAGGAGAACAGGAAACAACTCCAAGCAAAATCAGGCTAAAAAAAGCGTAAAATTTCATAAATAAATTCTTTGGGCAAAGGTATGTTTCTGAAATATGGAGTACATACTTATTGTTACTTATCTCTTGTTAAAACAGCTTTCTGGTAACCACCTACCCGGTAGCTTTGAACCGCCGGACTTTCATCGGTGCCAAGCCCGGTTGTGGCCAATGGTTTTGCGCCGATGGTAAAAAACTCCACATGCAGTTTCCCTTTTTCCATCCAATAGTTGTTTAAAATGGTGCTGTTCATCACAGTAAAAGCCCCGCAAAATTTATTGCCTGCCCAGAACTGGTCAAGTACAATACCATTTCTTTCGTCAATCACCCAATGAATACCTGCAGTGTCCCTAGGCAGCAAATTATAAGGCCTGTTATCTTCTGTTTCCGAACCATAAATCAGTTGCCAGGTCCACCCTGCGCTGTCGGCCCTATGGATTCTTAGTTCCATATTAACCGGTTTAGGATTTGTTTCGCCTGTTTTGTACCACTGCAATGTTCCCTTCCAGTTGCCTTCCCAACTTTGCGGAAAATTTTTGTGTTGCGAAACGGCACTAAGGGAATACAGAACAAAGAAACCCAGTAAAAAATTTTTCATTCAGGTTATTTGTATAAAAATAAAAAATCCCGGCGTTAACCGGGACTGATGCTCTTCACTCTAACAGTAATTACATATAAAATCCGCCTTTTTGCTTGTAATGAACCTTGCCCTGGCAGTCACGCTTAGTAGCCGCACAGGAACTAAGCATAAACATAACTACAGCTACAGTGATGATAGAAAACAAAATTTTTTTCATACCTCTTAAATAGGTTATAAGTCAACAATTAAATACGGGATAATTCAGAGGAAAATGGTGGGTAGAGTTTTATATCATCGTTGTATGGCAGCTAAAATAATGCCAGCAGGTCTTTTTTCAAAGTATATTGCCCGATTTCTCTGAAAAAAATTTCAATCCAATAAATAGTATCGTAAAAACACGAATAAACTACCTTTACAAATAAAAAAATGAAGCCATATTTAGCCATTTTATTAAGTATAGCAATAGGCCTTGCATCATGCGACACCAGTAATTCTTCCGGTAAATCCGATAAGATTAGTGCGGACAGTTTAGCCAAAGAAACTGCAGCAGCAGAAAAAATAAAGGCTGCAGAGGAAGCATCGGAGAAAACAAAAGACGGACTGGCCAAACTATTACCTTTTACTGAAGCAGAATTAAAGGCCTTATTGCCCGGAACCTTCCTGGGTGGCAGCCAGGCTGATGCAGAAGTCAGCAGCAGCAGCGGTGCTTTATCTGCTACTGCCAAATACGAAATAAGCGACAGCAGCGCTGTAACACTTACCATATTCGACTGTGCCGGACCCGAAGGTGTTGGCATTTATAATATGCAATACCTGAGCATGGTAAATGCAGAAGAAGAAAACGATGAAGAATACACAAAAGCTGTAACGATTAATGGCAGCAAAGGAATGGAGCATTGTGATAAAACCAGCAACGACTGCGCATTAACCTGGTTCAGCAAAAGGTTCTTAGTAACCCTTGAAGGCGAAAATACAGGTGCAACTATGCTAAAACAGGCTGCGTTGGGTTTAAAATTGAAATAACAATACCTTTAAATCACAGATATATAGGATAACACTTTATTTTAGATATATCGTCGTTCAGGTCAATACGATAGTACGAATCGTCGTCCCCATTGCCGAATTTTTTATTACCATTTTTATCGAATTTACCTCTGACGAGGATCATTTTTTTGTCAACAGACAATGTCCATGACATAACATGAAAACTATTGGGAGTTATCTGCGTAAGACTGTCGCCCGACCTTTTTGAAATAAACAAATAAGCAGGGTCATCATTATCAAGCGTATTGTCCTTGTTAAAGTTATCAGTTCTCACAAGATAGACAATATGGTTGGGTAACAGATTTTCCGAGACTTTATCTTTTCCGGTTTGCTGATAATAGTCTCTTTTAAAAAAAGTTTCAATGAGTACTGTTTGTTTATCAAAAACCTTCTTAACTGTATTATTTTTTGCATCGTAAATATGAACGTTTGAGTAATTGCCCCAAGTGTTCCATATTTTCCCATAACTGTTTCTGTTATCACCATCAATAAGTTCGGGTATCAGGTAAAATTCGGAACTGTCAATTTGAAAAGCTTCGGTATAATTAATCTCTGTCTTTTTTTGCGAAAAGGATGAAACCGAAACAAGCATCAGAAAAACATGAAGGACAATTATCTTTTTCATAAACATAAGCTTTGTTAGTGAGAAACAGTACAAGTTCTGTAAGCTGCATAATAACTGAAAACTTTCGCTGTTAAAAAAGGGTTAATAGAAAATATATTTCCCATGAAAAACTGACCCTGATTATCCTTTTTTGCCTGACAGCATAAGCAAAGTCATTATCGTAACTGACTTTATCCATTGCAAATCAAACAGTATTGCAATAAGTTTGCTGTCCGATTGCTTAAAATATTTTACAATGACTGCTATTACTTCACATGCAGGCAGTGCCAACCTGCTTATTCAGCATCTCAACAAGTCCCATAAAGATTTTACCAAGGCTGATATTATTCAGTTTATAAAAGACAAGCAGATACAAATGCTCAACTTCCGGTATCCGGGAGAAGATAACAGGCTGAAGACACTGAATTTTGTTATCAACGATTATAAATATCTCGACACAATACTTTCCACTGGTGAACGGGTGGATGGCTCCAGCCTGTTTTCAAACATTGAGGCCGGTTCCAGCGACCTGTATGTGATTCCCAAATTCCGGACAGCATTTGTAAATCCTTTTGCCAAAGTGCCGACACTGGATATTCTCTGCTCTTATTTTAATAAAGACGGGAAGCCATTGGCTTCCTCACCTGAAAATGTGCTGTGCAAAGCACATGAAGTACTGAAAGAAAAAACAGGCTTCACTTTTCAGACGATGGGTGAACTGGAATACTACATCATCAGCCCAAAAAATGATTTGTTCAGGGCGATGAACCAGAAAGGTTATCATGAATCAGCACCCTTCAGCAAGTGGGAAGATTTCAGGACAGAAGCAATGCACCTGATTGCCCAATGCGGCGGACAAATTAAATACGGTCACCTTGAAGTGGGTAATTTCTCATTAGGTGAACTTGATTACGAACAAAACGAAATTGAATTTCTGCCAGTAGATGTGGAAGAAGCTGCTGAACAATTATTGGTTGCTAAATGGATTATCAGGAGCCTTGCTTACAAATATGGTGTTACCGTGACCTTTGCCCCAAAAATTACTGCCGACAAAGCCGGCAGCGGGATGCACATACACACCCAACTGGTTAAGGATGGCAAAAACATGATGACCGAAAACGGTAAACTGAGTGATTACGCAAAAAAAGCCATCGCTGGTTATCTCTCACTGGCACCTTCGCTGACGGCCTTTGGCAATACGAACCCCACATCTTATTTCCGCTTAGTGCCACACCAGGAAGCCCCCACTACGGTTTGCTGGGGCGACAGAAACCGTTCGGTATTAGTAAGGGTTCCGCTGGGATGGAGTGGTGATAATAATATGCTGGCAACGGCCAATCCTGCTGAAACACATAAAAAAGAAGACTTCAGCAGCAAGCAAACTGTTGAGTTCCGTTGCCCGGATGGTTCTGCCAATATATACCTGCTGCTGGCAGGGCTTACTGTCGCCGCCCGCTACGGACTTGAAATGGCCAATGCACTGGAATACGCTAAAGAAACCTATGTTGACATAAACATCTTCTCCGAAGAGCATAAAGAAAAAGTAAAAGGGCTGCAAACCCTGCCTGTTTCCTGCTGGGATTCCGCCACCATGCTTACCAAACAGGCTGATATTTATAGACAATACGGCGTTTTCTCCGATGCAATGATTGAAGGAATAGTAAAAAACCTGCACAGCTATAACGACCACGACTTCCGTATAAGACTAAAAGACAACCGGGAAGGTATGCTTGCATTGGTACAGGAGCATTTTCATTGCGGGTAGAAAACAATCTCAATACAATATAACACCCGTTGCAGTTAACTCTGCTTTGCGCATTTTGAGCAGTTCGGCCAGTTCGTTATTAAGTTGTGCCGGGGTAGTATCATCTTTGGCATTGTATTCATCAAGTATGGAAAACTCAAAAGTGGTTTCGCCCAGTGTGTTCCAGTCTTGCTGAAGGGCAGCATTTGAGTGCATGCCCGCCTTTAACTGAAACCTGTCGGAATTAAAGGGCCTTTCCAAATCCTGGCTTTGCTTAATAAAGATTCTACCGTTTGATAAATTCTTAATCTGGAAAAGCCCGGCTTTGAATTTCCGGATTTTGTATTCAGTTTTTCTTTCCTTTTTTGAATTCATTTCTTGGTCTTACTTCACCACCCCCAACTCCTTACCAATCTTGGTAAAGGCGGCAATGGCTTTGTCCAAATGATGCTGTTCGTGGGCAGCACTTAGTTGCACCCGTATGCGGGCCTGCCCTTTCGCCACCACCGGGAAGAAGAACCCTATTACATAGATGCCTTCTTCCAGCAGTTTGGCAGCCATAGTTTGTGCCAGCACTGCATCGTAAAGCATAATGGGCACAATCGGGTGGTCGCCTGGCTTTATGTCGAAACCAGCTTCTGTCATTTTATTACGGAAATATTTTGTGTTGAACTCCAGTTTGTCACGCAGTTCGGTGGTTTCTGTCAGCATATCCAGCACAGCTATCGAGGCACCCACGATTGATGGAGCCAGCGTATTGCTGAACAGGTAAGGTCTCGACTTTTGCCTTAGCATATCAATCACTTCCCTGCGGCCTGATGTAAAACCACCGCTTGCTCCGCCCAGGGCTTTTCCTAATGTACCGGTAATTATATCAATCCGGCCCATTACACCGCGGTACTCATGTGTGCCACGGCCTGTTTTGCCAATAAAACCCGATGAGTGACATTCATCCACCATGATAGCAGCATCGTATTGTTCGGCCAGTTTCACAATTTCATCCAGCCGGGCAATAGTGCCATCCATGCTAAAGGAGCCATCTGTAACAATAATGCGGCTGCGGCAACCGGCGGCCTCTTTCAGTTTGGCTTCAAGGTCGGCCATATCGTTATGTTCGTAACGGTAGCGCTGTGCTTTGCAAAGACGGACACCATCAATAATGCTGGCATGGTTCAGCGAATCGGAGATGATGGCATCTTCTTCGTTAAACAAGGGCTCAAACACACCACCATTGGCATCAAATGCGGCTGCATATAAAATGGTGTCTTCTGTGCCGAGGAAAGCTGAGATTTTTTGCTCCAGTTCTTTATGAATATCCTGAGTGCCGCAAATAAAGCGAACACTGCTCATGCCATAACCCCGGTGATCAATGGCCTTATGTGCAGCCTCGATTACTTTGGGGTGAGAGGAAAGACCCAGGTAGTTATTGGCGCAAAAATTCAGTACCGTTTTGCCATTTACCACTATTTCGGCCCCTTGCGGACTTTCAATTATCCTTTCTGATTTATACAGACCCGAGATTTTGATGTCTTCAACTTCTTTTCCAATTCTTTGTGCAAGCTTTTCATTCATATAGCAGTGATTTAGAAGGCAAAGATATAATAAGATATGGCGGAAAAGATGTCTTTTGGTTTCTTCTAAACTGAAAAACAACCCTTTGCAAGCACCACTATTAATGACTTAACAGTTCTTCTACCACCTATTCCCCACCTCTACATTCGTAATTAGCTGGCTGAAGAAGTCAAATAGAAAGACAACTCTGTTATTAATGCCCCTTTCAGGGAAACGAATGAAAATCAGCCATTAAACAATCGAAAAAGATACTGCAGATAGATAATAAGGTCAAAAAAGTGGAAAAGCAGTTGTTTAATAAAGGTAATTGAGCGAAAAAAAACTATACAAACACTTTACAAAAGCATGCGCCTGATTAATAAGCACCACTACACTCGTTTTTTATATGATTGATTTTCAATAAAATTGATTTTCATCATAACTATACATCCTAAACTGTTATTCAGGAGCCTGACTTTAATCAGCAGCAGTGGCCGTTGCCTCCATCTACTTTTAACATATAAAAGAAGGAGGTAACCTTGTTTTTTTCAAAGGCAAATAAAACCATCGAACTGATTGACAGCTTTTTCAACTGTGTTGACCAAACATTGCTGCTTTTTAAAGAAGGGGTGAAAAACTACCTGTATAAGAATACAGAGAATTTCAACAACAACCTGCAGTCGCTTGCCAACCTGGAAATAGAATCCGACCAGATCCGCCGGAGCATTGAAAATACCTTATACACCCAATCGCTGATGCCGCAGCTGAGGGGCGACATACTTCGCCTGCTGGAGGAAATGGATAAGCTGATTGACCACTCCAAAAAGAACCTCTTTCAGTTTGATGTGGAAATGCCGCTTATACCACAGGACTTAGTACAGGACTTTATTAAACTCACACAAGTATCTGTATCAGCAGCCGAATCAGTTATTCCTGCGGCCAAATCATATTTCAACGAGCCGGCAACTGTAAGTGAAAAAATTCACCGGGTATTCTTTTATGAAAAAGAAACAGATGTGTTTGCCGATGTGGTGCGCCGAAAGATTTTCAGGGAGATGAACTCATTAAAACTCAGTGAGAAATTTCACCTCCGGTATTTTACCCTGCACATTGAAAACATATCCGACACGGCTGAAAAAGTAGCCGACCTGTTGACAATAATGGCAATAAAAAGAATCGTGTAAGAAATGCTGTTCCTGTTTTTTATAACAAGTGGTTTATTTCTTGGCTGGTCGCTGGGCGCCAACGATGCTGCCAATGTATTTGGAACTGCGGTAGGCTCCCGGATGGTAAAATTCAGGAAAGCAGCAATTATTGCCAGCATTTTTGTAATCATTGGTGCAACACTCCAGGGAACAGGCACTACTAAAACCTTGTCAGAACTTGGCTCTATAGATGCTTTAGGCGGCGCTTTTACAGTGGCTCTTTGTTCGGCGGCTGTTGTAACCTGGATGACTTACAAAAAACTGCCTGTGTCAACCAGCCAGGCAATTGTGGGTGCCATTATTGGCTGGTGTTTTTATACATCCAATGCAGTTGACTATTCAGTGCTTACCGTTATAGTCACCTCATGGATTACAGGTCCAATACTGGGAGCCATATTCTCTGCCCTTCTTTACCTTTTAATGAGGAGATATATCCGGAAATCAAAAATCCATGTTATCAAAATGGACGGATATATCAAATATGGATTGCTAATTGTCGGTGCGTTTGGGGCGTACAGTCTTGGTGCAAATAATATTGCCAATGTAATGGGTGTATTTGTCAACTCTGCAAGTTTCACCATCAACATCGGTTCATTTACCGTAAACTCAGCCCAGGCCCTTTTCTTTCTGGGTGGCATTGCAATTGCCATCGGCATTCTTACTTACAGCAAGAAGGTAATGACTACTGTTGGCGAGGGAATTCTCGAAATAACACCCGAAACTGCCATTGTTGTTGTTTTGTCACAGGCCCTTGTTTTGTTCATTTTTTCTTCAACGGCATTGTCAAATTTCTTTGTAAGTCTTGGGCTACCATCAATACCGCTGGTACCCGTATCAAGTACGCAGGTAGTGGTAGGCTCCGTAATTGGAATTGGTGCCGTAAAAGGCGTACAAGAAATAAGGTTTAAGCAATTAGGCAGCATCATGGTCGGCTGGATACTTACACCCGTTTTAGCTGGTGTGGCAACTTTCTTCAGCCTTTTCTTTGTAAATAATGTTTTTAAAGTAAATATTACCAACAAGGCTTTATCAACAGGCAACTCTGCGGCTGCAAATCATGAGCCCACAATAATTAACCTTCCGGCAAATACCGGTTTAATTGTGTTGCTGTTTATTGTCACAGCAATACTCATTGTTGCCGTTTCCATCTACCTGCAATACAGAAAAAATAAACAGCTGAACATTAAACATACCGACCGGTGGACAGAACAACTGCAATATGCCGAGTTGCAAAAATCTCTTTCCGAAATAGAAATCAAAAACGTAAGGATTGAAAACAGCTCACTGACAGAAAGACTGGATGAAAAGAGAAAGGAATTAGTAACCTATGCCCTGAACATTGCAGAACAAAGGCAGTTTTTGGAATCTACCCTGCTGCTGCTGGAAGAAAGCCTGCATGAACCCGACCCTCAGAAAAAGAATGTGCAATTACACGAAGTAATAAAAAACATCAAGCAAAAAATGAGCTTTTCTGATGAGATTGAACAAATCTATCAGCAAGCCGAACAGGTAAATGATGAATTTCCTAACCGGCTGACCACTGTTTCACCCAACCTTTCTCCGCAGGAAAAGAAGCTTGCCTTGCTGCTAAGGGTCGGCTTCAGCAGTAAAGAGATTGCACCGCTACTGAATATTTCGCCAAAAAGTGTGGAGATAGCAAGATACCGGCTTCGCAAAAAGTTAGACCTGAAAAAAGAAGAAAACTTAACTCAATTCATAAAAACAATTTAATCACTCAAATATTACGTTTATGAAACGGACAATGATTATTATGGTGCTGGCTTTGTTGCTTAATTCAACTTATAGCCAGAATACCAAAGACACCAGCCGCCAGGACAGGTTCAATCAATATGGCAGGCTGGTAAGCCGCTCACCCCTTGATGTGGAAAACAGAAATGGCATTCTTGTATTTGAATCAAAAAACCTGGACTACCGCCTTTGGTTTGATATCCGTGTACAGGTAGATGGACAAATGTTCCTTGGTAAAACCATGAACCCAATAGGTAATGGCACCTCAATCCGCAGGGCAAGATTTGCAGCCAAAACAAACCTTACCCCAAATTGGTATGGTGAAATAGACCTTGATTTTGCAAACGGAGTTCTTGAATTAAACGATGCTTACATTCAATACGATTTCAGAAATGGCCTTGCTTTCAGAACTGGTAATTTCAAAGAAAGGTTTTCAATGGCTCAAACATCATCTTCCCGTTACCTTAATTTCTTAGAAAGGGCGATGGTGGTTACCACTTTTGCTCCCTCCCGCCATCTCGGACTTGAAGGCTCCTACAGCGGAAAACATTTCCTTGCTGCCGGTGGTGTTTTCTTCCAGGAAATTGAAGATGCTGAAATGAGGACATTTTCTGAGGACAACAACAAAGACTATGGCAGGGACGAAGGAGTATCACTTACAGGTAAATTAGCTATTCAGCCATTTGGCGATAATAAAGAATACGGCGGACATGTTGCCTATGCTCATTCTTATCGTCAACCCAAAACAAGTGTGGAAGCTGCTGAATACGGCGGGGTTCGTTACAGCTCAAGGTCTTTGAGCAGCATCAACCGCAAAAAATATCTTGATACAGATATTATTCCCAATGTGAGCCACACAATGCTCAGCAATATTGAAGTTGCCGGTTATTATAAAGGTTTGGGATTCCAGGCTGAATACATAAAAAGTAATGTACACAGAAAGAATGACCTGCCGACCCTGAACTATGATGGATTCTATGCACAGGCAGCATGTTTGCTGTTCGGCGGAAGGCAATTCTATAATAAAACTGAAGCAGAATTCAGTCAGCCATACCGTGGAAAAAAATGGGGCGATGTTGAACTGGCATTACGTTATGACAATATCAACCTGAATGATGAAAATATTAACGGAGGTTCTGCTGAAGCATATACAGCAGGTATCAACTTCTATGCAGCTAAAAACGTAAGGTTCCAGTTAAACTATAGTTATGTAAACCACGACAGGTATGCCAGTGGAAAGAAAAAGCTCTATGTTGGATATGATCTTTCAGGAAACCTGACAAAAGACCCCACACAGGTGGCTAATGCAAATGGCCAGGCTGGAGAAGATTACGGAATGCTGGGTGTTCGTTGTGAAATTAACTTCTAAACATTAATCATCTATAAAAACAAAATATATGAAACTGAATTATCTGATCGGCATCCTTGCCAGCGTTGTACTGGTTACCACTTCATGCGTTAAGGATGAAATGTATAATGGCCCTGCAACTATTACAAACGTTGCTTTCGCCCCATCCACAGTAACACCTGATGATGCAGTAACCGTTACTGCAACAATAACATCCATTCAGGGTATTGCATCAGCTTCTGTTTTTTACAAGGCCAATTCCGGCAGTTACGTTTCCGTTCCGATGACAGCAGGAAGCAATAACACATATACCGGAAGTATTCCAAAACAGGTTGACCAGACAAATATTGCTTTTTATGTAAATGCTGTTACAAGCAAAGGAGTAGAAAACAAATCGGCTGAGAAAACATATAAAGTAGGCGCTATACCTCCAAATTATGCTGCAATAGTACTCAACGAAGTAGATGGAAACACCAAATACGTTGAACTGTTTAATAATTCTGCAGCACCGGTAAATATTTCAGGAATGATAATTCTGAAAAACACTGTTTCATTAAAGAATGCAGACAACAGCCCCAATTGGTCAGTCCCGACAGGCACCATTCTTCCTGCAAATGGCTATGGTATAATCAAATGCAGTGGTTACACCGCAACCGCAGACCCGGCTGCAATTACCATCGGCACTGTGGGTGATGGCATGTCTGCCAAACAAACTTTGTTGCTTGAACTTACCAAACCTGACGGAACCGTTATCAGCACTTTCCAGAGAGGCGTTGCCCCTTGGGGAACTACTATTTCCGCAATTCCAACAACAGATTCATACAGCCGTGTTCCCAATGGTTCTGCTACATGGAAACTGGCACTACAAACACCCGGAAAAGTTAATGGTGCTTCAACAGGCGATATTCCAGCCCTTTAAAACCACAGTAAACAAAAATCATTTATCACTAAAAACAAAAAAATGAGTAAAGAAGAAATGAAAATTGGAGAAATCTCAAAACCCCGTTTTGAATTCCGTTCTTTCGGACAAAGCTTTGATGCAGCGGCAAAACGTATGGCCCGTTTGTCAATGCCTGTTCCTGAAAAAGTATGGGAACGGCACAGCGATGAAATATACATTTTGAGCCGCACAAACGATATCAACAATACCAAGATCCGTGATGGAAAAATGGACATTAAAACTTATGTGCAAACTGTTGATGGTCTTGAACAATGGAATCCGCTGATGAAAGGTGAGTTCCCTATTTCAGCCGAAGTGCTGAAGAAGGAAGTATTTCCTGCCTTCCAGGTTACTATGCCGGAGTTGACAAAGGAAACTTATACATACAACGAGTTCATTGAAATGATCAACAATCATCCCGATTTGCAAGCTGTAAAAGTGCATAAACAACGCTTTGGCTACATGGTAAACAACACCATTTGTGAAACCGGTGCAGTTTTGATAAACGGCGCAAAAGTTGAAACCATCAACTCTGAATCTACAGAAGTAGATGATATTAAAAAAACAATGAAAGATGTGGGTCTTGAAGGCGTTGAAAATATCAACTACCTCCAGGCAATCAAAAGGGTGATAGGAATGATAGACAAACCATTAGCAAACTAAAAAAAACAAACACAATGGGTCAGGAAATAGAAAAGAAGTTTCTTGTTACTTCTGATGAGTTTAAAAAACAGGCATCAAAAGAAACCCGCATTACACAGGGTTATATTTCTTCTGTTCCTGAAAGAACAGTAAGAGTGAGAATTAAAGGGAAATCCGGTTTTATAACCATCAAAGGCATTGGTAATGATTCCGGAGCTTCAAGATTTGAATGGGAAAAAGAAATTCCTGTTAGTGAAGTGGAAGACCTGCTGAAAATATGTGAATCCGGTGTTATTGACAAAACCCGATATGAAGTAAAGCTGGGCAACCACACTTTTGAAGTGGATGAATTTTATGGAGAAAATCAGGGTCTTGTTGTAGCAGAAGTAGAGCTCGAAAATGAAACAGATCATTTTGAAAAACCATCCTGGCTCGGAGTTGAAGTTACAGGTGATGTGAAGTATTACAACTCCATGCTGATGAAGAATCCTTATACCAAATGGTAGTAATATCTGAGTATTAAATACAGCAGCCGGTCATTATTAATAAATGATGACTGGCTGCTTTTCTGACGATGCAGCTTGTAAACAAAATATTTTTTTTGGCCCTGCCTGTTCTTTTACTGTCATGCGGCAAAAGTGGTAATGATGGGCCTGCACCCGAAAAAGAATACGAGGAATTTTCTACACTGGTTCCGGGGTTTTCGGGTTTATGCTACAGTGCAGACAGAACAAGTTTTTTTGCAGTAAGTGATAACAGCGGCATTTATGAACTATTAACCGATGGAACGACAAAGCGAAAACTCCCATACACCGGCACCAACGATTTTGAGGCGATTGCCATAAACCCTGCTTCAGGAAAATTATACCTGGCTGATGAATCATTGATGAATATTTATTTGCTTTCTGCAGATGAGCAATCGTTAACTCTCGTATCACATATAGCTGTTTCAGGAGGTGTAAGCAATAAAGGAATTGAAGGTCTCTGTTATGGCTCAGATACTCTTTACATAGCCAACCAGAAATCACCAACTTTACTCATCAAATACTCTTTATCATCTCAATCCGAAATCAGTCGCAGACAGGTAAACTTCGCATATTATTTATCTGATGTTTTTTTCGATAACACTGATAACACCCTATGGTTCTGCGACAGTCAGCAGAAAATGATTTTTCATTGCACATTAAACGGAGATGTAATCGCTTCCCAGGAAATAAACTATGTACAAAAGGCAGAAGCAATAGTTGTTGACCGGCCAACAAACACAGCCTGGATAGGTTGCGACCAAACCTCAAAGCTTTATAAGATAAAACTCAAAATATAATGCCTTTCAAAAAAAGCGAGTATGGCAACAAATGAAAACGATATAAATAAAACTGCAGAAGTATTCGACCCGCTGGACATGAGTAATTACCGGGTTGAAAAATTAAAAAAAATTAAGAAAGCCGGCTTTGAAAGGCAAATGGAAATCTGGGGAGGTCCGTTGGCAATTCTGAGTTTTATCCTCATTTATTATTTCGCCGATATTTCTCATCTCAATAATATCAATCCTGAAATACTGAAAGATGATGCTGCCAAACGGCTGAAAGATCTTGGCACCGAACATTTCTCCCGTATCAATTATGCCATGCTGGGCATCTTTGTTGCTTCGATTATTTTGTGGATTACGGAAGCAATTCCCAACTATCTCACTTCGCTTATTGTAGTAATAGCAATGGTGTTAACCGGAGTCACAACCGAGAAAAATGCATATGCTCAATTAGGACATCCTGTAATGTGGCTGAATATTCTTTCGTTTGTTTTAGCCAGTATGCTGGTAACAACAAAGGCAGCAAAACGATTTGCGCTATGGTTTGTACTTCGCTTTGGGAAAAACGCCACCTGGATATTTTTCAGTTTTATTGTTATCAATATTGTTTTATCCATTTTCATATCTGCCACAACTGCTAAAGCAACAATACTGCTGCCAATTTTTATGGTTATTGCAGCTATATACGGAGCAACATCCGATCGCCGGAATAACTTTGGCCGCAATATTGTATTGCAAAACCTGTTTCAGATAAATATCGGAGCCAGTGGTTTTATTACAGGCTCCGGTGCTAATCTTTTGGCTGGCTCTCTTATCGCCGGAGCATTGGGTCAGTCCATGTTTGGTTTTCAGGACTGGTTTTTTGCAGCATTTCCCCTTTGTGTTATTCTAATCATGATTGGCTGGTTCGTAGGAACAAAAATTATCTTTCCTATGAAAAAGGAAGAACAGGTTCCGCAAATTGAAGGAGGCATGCAGCGGTTGAAAAAAGAGTATGAAGCATTGGGCAAAATGACTTTCAACGAGTACAAATCCATTGGCATCTTTGTACTAGTGCTGATATTATGGGCTACTGATAAACAACACGGCATTTCGCAAACAGCCGTAGCGTTTCTTGGTGCAGTAGTTGCATTGCTTCCCCGTATTGGAGTGGTTAAATGGAATGACGTGGATATTCCCTGGCACCTGATGCTGTTCTCTGCTGGTGCATACACCCTTGGAGCAGGTCTTGAAGCAACTGATTTACCTGCCAGTATGATTGATGCCTTATTTACACATATGGGCATAACAAAAGAAACCCCGTTTTGGGTACTATACCTCGGCATGACGTTTATTATGCTTTTCTCAGGAATACTCTTTCAGTCGAAAACCATGAGGGCATTAATTTTTGTACCGATGGCAATTGGAATTGCCCAGAAGTTTGGCTACCCGGTCATGAGCCTCTCTTTTCCTGTTGCGTTGCTCATAGAACATGTATATGTGCTCCCGTTCAACAGCAAGCCTTCGGCGCTTTTATACACCACTAATCATTACAGCATGAGTGATTCCTTTAAGTATGGTTTCACTATGATGGTGATAAGCTGGTTTATGATAATAATATGGGGCGAAACGGTACTCAGGTGGCTGGGATATACTGCAAATGGTGTATTCTTTTAAGGAAACTTAATTACAGAAACATGATTGATGAGAATGTAAAAATACACGACAAAAATTCGGCTGAGATAAAAGTTGGATTTGTTGCGAGAAAAAAACAGAAGCTGAATAACTTCTCCATGAATATCTGGATGTTCATCCCAAACAGCCTGGATATTAACCGCTTTACTTACAGCAAAGCTGCTTTTTACCGTGATATGAAATCGAATATCCGGTTGATTACACCGGTTTATATATTGAGAGATGTTGCAGAAAGTGAACATTCGCCTTTTATTTATCTCGAAAAGTCTTTTCATAACCTGGCATCACAACCAACCCGAACCCATAAGTCGCAGTATGAGTACCAGATAAAAATGTTCCTGTCTATCCTTAAAAGTTCTTTGCGGGAAGAGGTAGAACACATAACAGCATCCCCGGAAGAAGACCTTGATTACCTTATTTACAATTACAAAAGTCAAACACAATTAATTACTGAGAAATACAGGAGCCTTTACAAAATCATCAATGTACCCACCATCAATAAGGAGCTGATGGAATATTTCAAATACGGAGATGAGTTCATGAGCAACACAATCGAATTTCACACATTCAGGCTCATGCAGGGGCTCAAGAAAACCGGTGCTGCTACTTACAAACAGCATAAAGAAATGCTGAGCGACATCGTTGGTGATGAAATAAAATACAAGCAAGAGAAAAACTTTCCGGTTGCACAAAAAGAAAACAGGAAAGGAAACAATGAGCTGGTCTATCGCTTAAGTATGCTGAAAAAGTATGCAGAAAGCCACCTGTTTTTGAATATTGACAAAAGAAAAGACGGTGCTGTGGTAGAACAACTGCTTTTCAGCCTGGCAGCAGGCATCTCTATGGTGTTTGCCACTGTTATTGCTTTTTCAGTACAGCAGACCTATGGCAATTTTACCATGCCTCTTTTTGTAGCACTTGTTGTAAGCTATATGCTCAAAGACCGGATTAAGGATTTTGCCAGGTACTATTTCGCCCATAAAATGGGCTCCCGGTACTTTGACCATAAAATATCCATGAGCATTAACGAAAAAAATATTGGCTGGGCAAAAGAAAGCATGGATTTTATTGCTGACAAAAAGGTACCCGCCGAAATTCTTAAAGCAAGAGCGAAGACTGCTTTTATTGAAGCAAACAATCCGGCCAACAACGAAAAAGTTTTATTGTATCGCACCCACATGTTTATAGACAGGGAAAAACTGGATGCCACAAGCGAATACTCGATTTCCGGTGTCAACTCAATTATCCGGTTTAATGTAATGAGGCTGATGAAGAATATGGATAATGCAGAGTTTCCGCTTTTTTGCCCGGACGAGGACGATGATTTCAGGGTAATATATGGAGACAAACTTTACTACATAAACCTCGTTCTGCAAAAGATAAGTGATGAACAAAATGAATTGTTGAGGTACCGCATCACAATAAGCCGCAAGGGGATACAAAAAATTGAAAAAATGTAACCTTTTCAGCATTGGTGCGTTTGGCAGATACACACCAACTGAAAGATTATGGCTAAAAAGAGTTCTCCAACTGTCTTCATAGTCTCCATGCTGCTGGTATTTTTTTGCCTGTTTTCTCAATCTCTGGCAGCCGGAACCTGTAATAAAAACTACAAGCCTGAGCAAAAGGCCGGGCCATTAACGGATGAATTTATTATTAGCCCTTTCGCTATGTTAGTAACGTGAAAGGGATTAATTCTTTAGTTATCAGGCATTTATTTCCAAAAATTAATTTGCCGTAACTGTAACCTTTTAGCCCCACTCCCGTTTTACCTTTATAAAACCAGATAAAGAAGCCCGGAAAGCTGATTTATCACCCCAAAACCCAGGAACTTACCATTCCTGTTTTACGAAACCGGCTGTAATGACTGAACGAGAATATAACGAATGTGTGAACCTGTATGCAGATAATGTGTACCGCTTCATCTTTAAAAACCTCCGCCATGAGGAGGATGCGAGAGATGTGGTGCAAACGGCTTTTGAAAAAATGTGGCGAAACAGGGATGAGGTGGACAATCAGAAAAGCAAATCATATCTTTTCACCGTTGCATATCACCAGATGATTGACCATATACGAAAAGTGAAAAGGATACAACTTAGAGATGAGTTTAATGCTGAACTGAGAGTGGAAAACAAAGAAAGAAATGACCTAAAAAAAGTGCTGAACGAAGCCCTGAACAGGCTGAGTGAAACACAACGGTCGCTGGTGATGCTGAAAGATTATGAAGGATACAGTTATGAAGAGATTGGACAAATTATGAACCTTAACCCCAGCCAGGTAAAAGTGTACCTGCACAGGGCAAGGTTGCAATTAAAAGAGTACTTGGTAAAATTGGAAAACGTTATTTAAGACGAACACCAAATGAAAATTAACCGCCATAATTACGAAGAATATTTTATCCTGTACATGGATAACGAGCTGAGCAGCGAAGAACGCCGCATGGTGGAAGATTTTGCCGAACTTCATCCTGACCTGAAAGACGAACTGGATACTCTGCTGCATTACAAACTGGAGCCCGATACAACTGTTGTTTTCCAGAATAAAGAAGATTTATTAAAAGTAAACCTGCCTGACCGGCAGGCAGGTGGCGAAACTCCCGTTTCCCTTACCAATTACCAGGAATGGTTGCTTTTATATACTGACAATGAGCTTTCCCTTCAGCAGAAAGAAATGGTAGAAGATTTTGCGGCTGCTCATCCCGAAGTAAAAAAAGAACTGACCCTGCTGCTTAAAACCAGGCTGCAGCCTGACGCAATCAGTTTTAATAATAAAGAAACCCTTTACAAGTCATCAGCAAAAGTTCGTCCGCTGTTTGGTAAGTGGTACAGGGCTGCTGCAGCCATATTAATTCTGGCACTCGGGCTTACCACACTGGTAATCATAAATAATAAATCTGATCAGGGGCAAAGTACCGCAGGGTTAAAAAAAGAACCTATTAAAACAAACAACCCCGATACTCCGCAAACCGGCATCGCAGCAGTTCCTGCCCCTGATGAAAATAATACAACTGAAAAAAAGCAGCTGGAAGAAAAAAATATCAACCCGGTTTACAAGCAGGCTTTACCTGAAAAGAATAACTATGCTGTTACTGCTGTTCATAACCAACCCAAACAGCAAATACAAACACTTCCGGCAGAAAATAAAAAAGAGCAAATTCTGGTTGATGCAAACAATAGTAAGAAACCAGATAATAATCTGCCGAAACCCCTTTACAATCCAAATGTGCAGAAAGAAGAACAGGTAATTGCAGTAAATGAAACACCCAAAAAGGACGACAACAACAATATATTAACAGGCAATCCTGTAACAGACGCAACACCTCAAACGTCAGACTTTGTACAGGCTTCCAATATAGAAGATGGAAACAATGGCAAGAAAAATAAGTTCCGTGGCTTCTTACGTAAGGTAACCCGGACCTTTGAAAAAAGAACTAATATTGACCCAACTAATGACGGCGGAGAAATATTGGTCGCCAACTTTACCATCAGAACCAAATAACAAGTCTGAAATTAATTATCGTAAAAAATTTTACACAAGAATAAAAACGACAACCATGAAAAGGATTTTAACCCTATGCGCAGCTATGAGTTTTATTGCAGGAAGTTTCGCCCAAACAGATACCACAGGTAAACAAAATGTGCCCCCTGCTGAGGATACTATCAGAATTGGCGGCATGATTATTATCCGCAAACCCGGTAGCAAGGATGAAGATAAAAAACCAGGCATCCTGAAAATAAAAGACAGGAAACACAGTGATAGTGAAAAACCTTCAAACTTATCAACAAACTGGTGGATACTTGACTTAGGGTTTTCAAATTATGACGACAAATCGGTTTACCCTAACAGCATCACCACTGTCGGCAAAGACAATATGAAACTGAAAGCCGGTAAATCCCGCAATGTGAACCTTTGGTTCTTTATGCAAAAACTGAATATAACCAAACATGCGGTGAACCTTAAATATGGCCTGGGTCTTGAGTTGAACAATTACTTCTTCGAAAATGAGAAAATCGTTTTCACAAAAAACCCGACAAATATTGCTATAGGCACCACAGAATTTAAAAAGGTAAAGCTGGCCGCCGACTATCTTACTGTACCTATGATGCTAAATTTCAATTTTACCCCAAAAAGAGAGAAAGGATTTGGGTTTAGTGCTGGTGTCAGCGCAGGCTATCTCTACTCAGCCAGGTATAAAACCAAAGAAGGCGGAAAGGTGGATAAGGTAAAAAGCGACTTTGACCTGAACCGTTTCAAGATTTCTTATATAGGTGAATTATCACTTGGCCCGGTTAAACTATACGGAAGCCTTGCTACAAAAAACATGTGGGAAAAAGGACTCGACATGACACCCTATAACTTTGGTTTCAGGTTGAGCAAATGGTAACCCTTATGATAAACGAAAAATTATTATTAACAGGTATCGCTTTTGTGATACCTGTTTGCTTTGCAACTCCATAAAAAAGGATGTCCATCAATCTTCAGAAAAAGATTGTAACCCGATTCTAAATCCATCCATAATTTCAATATCCATTATGGAGTTGAACTTTTTAACTATCCCCTCTTTACTCACTAAAAGAAAATAAGGCGACTGAAATAGCCCTATTTGCTCTTTCCATGCCAAAGCATTCCCAATAACCTCTATGCCTTTGTATCGATTTGCATCAATTTCTTCCATTACGTCGTCAGAAATTATCACATATTGCACATCACTATTCGCTTTTGAAAGTTCAATAATAGCATTTAGAATTTTTTCCGTTTGAGCTTGCATTTTATCACCCATTTTTTGGAAAAAGACGGTTTGCTTTTCTGTAAACGATATATGATCTAATAGCAGTAAGACGGTCTTTTTTCTCTTTGCAAAAAGAGAGTTGTCAATACCCTTACCTAATATTGTTGTTCCGGTAAATGCAGGAAACTTGTGCCCGACCTCAATTTTCTCATTAGCCGATTCAATCCAATTTTTTTCTAAGCTATTTGCATTGATAATCTCAAATTTAAATTTTGCGTCCAACTCTCTTTGACTTATCGATAGTTTTCCAGAGTATAAGGGATAAGTAGAATATTTTTTACTCTCCATTGCCAGAATTGCACCCTTCAAATCTCTAAGCAGAAGGATACCTGAGTTTTTCGGAATATCGTCTACAACAAAAAAGAAAGTAGTGTCTCCAAACCTATTTACGGAATAGTATTTATCTGTAAGGTGTTCTTTTATTTTTCTTTTTTCTGTAGTATGCAAAATCTGGGTTTGAGACAACCCTGATCTATATATTCTTTTACCAAGTTTTAAATTCCTTAAAACAATACCGCTTTTTAAATCAGTCATTGAATAATCATCAAAAATATCATCAACACTAAAAACAGAATCGCCTTTTGCAATTTTATAATTAAAGAATTTATACGAAATATCACCTTTGTACAAAACAGTGTAATACACTTCTTCTGGCTGACCAAATCCGAAAATATCTGCTAACTCAGATTGAACTGCAATAGAACTGTCTTTCAGTTTAACCCCATAGACAAAATAATTGTAGGATTCATTTTGAGAGTATATATGAGTACTCATTAATAAAAAAATCCAAAAAAATCTTACCTTTTTAAGAAAAACCAGCAGCAGGTTAGTGCTGCTGGTAAAAAAGGGACTAATCTTCTGTTTCTTCATCTGGCCAATTTTCGTTTATTCCATTTGCAATTTCTGACTTCAACGTGGCATCTATGTCAATATCCTGGCTGTCTTCTTTAAAATCAATCAGGTGGCAAGGTTCTGTCCCCCTAACGACAGTGGCACCATAAATACTAAACACAATTTCTCTTTTATTACCTCCACAATTTCCTGTTAATATGCCATAGCCATTACCAGTTGTTGAATTAATTGTAGCTAATACTGTAAAGGAGCAACCGTTATAATTAAAACTAAATTCCACAATTATTATACCCAACGCATTTTGAACAATAGGGTTTTGACTTGTACGTTGTAAACTCGAACCTGTGGAAGGGCTGCCAGCAAAGGTTAATAGAAACAGTGTGGCAAAAACAAATACTACTTTAAATTTTTTCATAAAAAACTTATTAAGATTATACCTACTCTATTTACGGTTTTCGGTAAATCCGTATACAGCCTGTAATTATTGCAATTGCCGAATGAGGTTATATAATCAAACCTCAAATCTTGACTTCGTACGAAAACACAAATTTTCATAGTTTTTTTTTTTTTTTCAAAATTTTTTGCAGAAATTTTGTTGCCACAAAGGCAACTGCCCTGTAATAATTCTGAACCTAAACAAACCTGTTTCTATGGAACCCACAATAATGTTTCTACAAAAAATAGGAGCCAATATCAAATCAATCAGAAAAAAGAAATTAATTAAGCAGGATACGTTGGCAAAAGGTGTTGGCCTGACAAAGTCAGAAATAAGCCGTATTGAAAATGGGAAAAGAGAAATTGGCGTATCTAAATTAGCTGCAATAGCTGGCATTCTAGGGACAAGTATTGAAGCTATTCTTGAGACTGATAAATTTTAACAACAAGTTAAAATCAGTCCAAGTCAAAATAAAAACCTGTGGCATTTCGTTTGATTCTTACAAAGAACAAAAACTGATTAATAGCCAGAAAATTTCTCTGTTCCACCAGCAGACTGATTACATCCGGCCCGTCAGGAAATACTAAGTATAGCATGAAAAAAATCATTCTGTTTACATCTTTTCTTATTGGTGGCAGCATTATCGCATCCGATCTGCATTATACAGAGCGGGGCAAGTCCCAGAAACGTTTTTCCTGGAACAGCACCGGTCCTGTGGGACAGGTTTCCATTATTATTGACAAATCTGACTATGAGTTAAATGTATATGATGAAAAGGGTTGGTATGCCACCTATCCTGTTGTTTTTGGCAATAACAGCCTCGCCGATAAAAGGATGGAAGGCGATAAGAACACACCAGAAGGCTCTTTTAAGATACTTAACAAACGGGTGCATGATAAATGGTGCCGTTTCCTGTCAATAGATTACCCCAACGAAGAAAGCAGGCAAAAATTTAACCAGCGAAAACAAAGGGGAGAAATCCCGGCAAATGCCCGCATCGGCGGTGGCATAGGTATTCATGGTACCTGGCCGCATGAAGATTTTGTAGTTGACCGCTATAAAAACTGGACACTGGGCTGCATATCGATGAAAAACGATGATGTAACGGAACTGTACGGATATGCAGGAAGTGGCACCAGGGTTACGATCCGCAAATAATTATCTGGTATTCCTTTTCAAAAAAGACTCAACTTCTGTCCGCCACAAAGAAGTATTCTTTCGTAATAAAGATTCATGACCAGCGTTTTCATAAATCACCATTTTTTTATCCGTGGCCGCAAGATTGCGAAACACATTTTCAACCTCAGGTTTTGTAACATATGTATCGTCCGCTCCCCACTGCAGCAACACCGGGCAGGTTACATTCTTTGCATACCTGGCTGTCCGGAGTTTATACCCATTAAAACCTCTCTCCACGCCAATCCAGAACGTAACAAGAAACCCAAATGGCTCACCGGGGAAGCCGAGTGTCCGGGCCCGGCCTTCGAGATGTTCTTGTAAAGACCCAAAAGGCATTTCCATTATTAATCCTGCCGGGGTCAAACCATAATCGCTTACGGCTTTGCAAATGGTTACTGCCCCCATTGAAAGGCCCCATAAAAAAATCTGTTTTTCTCCTTTGCTTGCCACATAATCATAAGCCAGTTTTACATCCTCAGATTCTCTTACTCCAATAGTGGTAACATTACCTTCGCTTAGTCCATGCGACCTGAAATCAACAAGAAAGACATTATAGCCTAAAAAACGAAATTCATTCGCCTCTTCAATGGCAGAAGCTTTGTTAGAAGTAACTCCGTGAAATAAAATGACAGTGCCTTTGGCAACTGAATCGGTTTTGCTATACCATCCGTCAATCAGCACTCCATTTTTCGTCTTTAGTTTTACTGTGTCAAAAGGAAAAGAAGGTATCCAGCTAACCGGCAACTTATATAACCTGGGGCCAACAAAGATTTTCCATGTTTTTTTAAAGATATTTCTGCTGCCTGTTTCAACTGGTGGAGGGCCTTCCCGCAAGTAAGTCAGCTTCCGGGCATAAAATGCAGCACTGATATTAATCAGCACAAACTGCACCAACAGTATCCATAATACCAATCGGACGGTGCGCCGGATTTTTTTCTTCTGTGGCTTTATTTGCATAAGATATTGCCTGATATTAGACTATCGCCAAAAATATACTTTAGGCTCCATTCTTACTATTATTCAGGCAATTTTTTATAGTACTCAAAAAGAAACAGCCCTTTCGGGCCGGTTTCTATAGTCTTCCATTTTTTATTTCTTCCACAATTCCGGGGTCAAGCAGGGTTGTTGTATCGCCCAGGTTTGATGTGTCGCCTTCAGCCATTTTCCGCAGAATGCGGCGCATGATTTTTCCACTCCGTGTTTTAGGAAGGCCCGTCACAAACTGAATCTTGTCTGGTTTTGCTATCGGGCCAATTATTCTGGTAACCGTTTGCAAAATATCCTGACGGGTCAGGTTTTCATCGCTGTGCAAATGTTCAAAAATCACAAAGGCGTACACTCCTTGTCCTTTAATGTCATGCGGATAACCAACCACGGCACTTTCCACAACACCGGCATGCATATTAATGGCATTCTCCACCTCAGCAGTGCCCAACCGGTGACCACTTACATTCAGCACATCATCCACCCTTCCGGTAATCCTGTAATTTCCTTCTTCATCCTTCATTGCACCATCACCGGTAAAATAAAGGTTTTCGTAAGCAGAGAAATAGTTGGTGCGGCACCGCTCATGATCACCATAAGTGGTTCGTATTGTTGAAGGCCACGGAGCTTTTATGCAAAGGTTGCCTTTAATAAGGCCATTTTCATCCTTCTCAGTGATTTCCTTTCCGTTTTCGTCAACCAGTATGGGCTGCACACCCGGCATAGGTAATGATGCCCAGCTCGGGATAGCAGGAGTTACACCGGCAAGATTTGAAATCAATACACCACCTGTTTCTGTTTGCCACCAGGTATCAACAATTGGACATTTATTTTTTCCGATATTATCATCATACCAGTGCCATGCCTCTTCATTAATCGGCTCGCCCACCGTACCAAGAATTCGTAATGAAGATAAATCTTTACCCCTTATCGGATCAAGGCCAAAACCCATCAGACTTCTTATGGCTGTAGGTGCAGTATAAAGAATATTTACTTTGTGTTTATCTACAATATCCCAAAACCTGCCTGCATCGGGCCAGGTAGGTATGCCTTCAAACATTAGCGATGTGCCACCAGCACTTAGAGGTCCATAAATGATGTAGCTGTGCCCGGTAATCCAGCCAATATCAGCAGTACAAAAATGCACATCACCCGGCTGATATTGAAAGGTATTTACAAATGTGTAATTAGTCCACACCATATACCCCGCTGAACTGTGAACCACACCTTTTGGCTTTCCTGTACTGCCCGAAGTATATAAGATGAATAACGGATCCTCAGCATCCATTTCCTCAGCAGGAAAATACACTTTACCGTCTTTCTCTACCTGGTGTTCTGCATGTTCCATTTCATCTTCCCACCATACATCACGGCCTTTAAGCATTGATACCGGAGTTCTGGTCCTGGTATAAACAATAACTTTTTTAACCGAGCGGTTACCAATCAGCGCATCGTCAATTATACTTTTCAGCGGAATATCTTTATTGCCCCTGAATGCACCATCGCAGGTAATTATAAACTCAGCATTTGCATCATACAACCTGTCAGCAATACTTTGTGCACTGAAGCCTCCAAAAATAACACTGTGTATGGCCCCAATCCTTGCACAACCCAGCACGGCATAAACCAGCTCAGGCAACATTCCCATATAAATGCAGACCCTGTCACCCTTTTTTACGCCAAGGTTATGCAGCATCTGTGCTACCTGGCAAACCCTTTTATGCAACCTGTTATAAGTAACAATCCTGACCCTTTCTTCAGGGTTATTCGGCTCCCAGATGATGGCTGGGTTATCGCCCATCGTAGCCAGGTGCCGGTCAATACAGTTCTCGGTAATATTCAGCTTCCCGTTAATGAACCATTCTACTTTAGGTTCTTTAAAATTCCAGTTAAGGACTTTGTCCCACCTCTTTCTCCACTGAAAATTGGAAGCTACCTCTCCCCAGAACTCCTCCGGGTTCTCCACACTCTTCCGATAATCTTCGTGGTATTGTTCCAGTGTTTTAATCTGATAGGGGTATGCCATAGCAATCGATTTTTGAGAACTAAAAATACGCATCTGGATTTAAATATCCGGTGGTTTGTAAAGTTTTCAAAATCTTAACCCTTTTTTGATATTATTCTTACCTGATGAGGTGTTACTGAAACATTGCCTGAAAAAACATTCCGCTATTAAAACGTAATATTAATCCCTGCGCCTGCATAGCTATACAAATCATAATAGCTGACCATCTTTTGCGACATTACAATATTCTTAGCCTGAACAAAGAGAGACATCTTTTTAATCTTGCCTGCTGTAAAACCAGGTTCATAACCAACCAGGAAGTTACTGAGGATAAACTGGTTTGTTTTTTCAATTCCGTATTGGTATGGATACGTTCCAAAAAAATCTTTCCGATGCTCATGATTCAGTTCTATAAGTGCATTAACCTGAAATATAAATTTTCTGAACCCAACTTTATTCTGTAAGCTAATCTGGCTCCCTTTCCACGGTATTTCTTCCGGGGTGCCATAATAATTCCAGCTTTCCTGCCTGTGTGGCAGTAGAATATTTGTTGCAATATTCCATTCAACATTTTTTGTTGCCAGTGCTTTTAATGTTAGAAAAAAAGAAAAGGCTTTCGTTTTTTGGTCAACAGGGACTATATAATACATATATCCCGAACCAAAACTTACCCGCAGTTCTTCAAATCTTTTCGTTTTTAACATACTCCATTCTATCGCAGCAACTATATCCGGCTTTTTGAACTTTGTGTACACCCCAATTGACAGCATCTTGTTTTTCAACACATGAAATTTGGTATCAGAAGGTATGTAGTATGATGCTTCATTATGATAGTAGGCCAGAGTAGGTGAGGCCACAGGAAACAAAAGCCTGTTAGAACAGATAATATTGGTTTTTGTATCATTGTTTTTAGCCATATCATAATACTGGGATAGTAGCTTAACTGTATTAATATTCTCCCCCTTTATCCTGAACAGGGACTTCAGATTAGTTTCCAATGCGGCATAATAAAATATTTTGTCTTTATTAACTATCCTCCCAAACTCCTTTTTTCCTATTAAAAAAGTCATTCCTCCATTTACACTAAGAAAATTTTTATAGCTGAAATCTATTGACGGATTTAATGTTCCAACCTTCTGTTCACCCCGGGCATTGTAATAATATATCCCTGCCGGAGGTACGACACCTGAAACCAAAGTTTCACTGTATCTTCCATAATTATAAGTAGGCTTACCCCATGAGGCATTCAGAAATATTACTGTTTTGATATTATTTCTATCTACTAATGAATAACTCGTCATACTTCGCAATAAAACCCTCTCATGATCAGCACTAACTTTAACTAAACCAGAAACAGTACTTCTATATCCTGAAAAAGCCTCTTCATAATTTACAGAGTTGTAGTTTTCGGCAAAATTATCTTTTGAATATTCAAACCTTAGCTCCTGCTGAAGTTTTCTTACCGGCACCCACCTTACATATGCCCCACAATAATAATAATCCGAAAACACCTCACTGAAATTATTATAAGTTTTCTTGCCCTTTGAATTATCTATTAAACTGGCAGTATCGAATGAAAGCCCATAGTGTGAATACCCGCCTGAGATACCCCCTTCTAATTTCTCTGATTTATACCTGAAGTTTATTACAAGATTACTTTTGTCTCCTTTAGCACCAGCTTCTTCACTTAGTTTGTTATAAGTATATAAAACATCTGGCCCGTAATCAAAAGAACGACTCAACAATGGCTTTTTCAAAAAAGCAACGTTACCCGAAGCACTAAAACCCCATTTTTTACCCGATAATAACAAAGAAAGATAATTGCTATTGAATACCCGGGGCGTATTGTTATGTGCTTCTGACCATTTATTGTCCTCCAAAGAAGCAGTAATATTTTCGCCAGGAACAAACTTTGATTTACTCCAGCCAACACCTGCCTGTGTACTAAAATTAACTTGTACTTTATTTGTATATGCCTTGTTGGTTTTAATATAGAATATTCCTGGTTTTGAATATGAGGCTAATTCGCCATTAAGCAATGTTGGTGAAAAAGCTATTTCCTCAATATCATTTACACTGATGCTGTTAATATCCCTTAAAAGAAACCCATCAATTACAAATAGGAAATCATTTGCATCAGGATAGTTCCCAAATACCCAGGGGAAATAGCCATTCAATACCTCCATAATATTATAAGATGGGAAGTTTTTGATGTCTTCCCCCTTAATAACAACAAGTTGTCCTTTTGGCAGTAAATTTTCCTGAGAAGTACTTTTGGATAGAAGACTGTCTGCCTGAGAAAATCCTGCAGATGTGAAAAAAATAGCAAGGAATAAGGTTGCTGCTTTCATATAAAAAGAATTATTAAAACAAAAATACAGGACGTAAATATCTGCCGAGATGATTTTGATTAATAATGACCTTGACTAACGTTAGGCTTGTCGCCTAACCGCCAAACGATTCCCTTTATTCCACCTTCATTATTTTCAAAAAACATTATCTTCCACAAATGAACGAAACCAGCATTATCAGAAAAGTTATTGCAGCGTCATCAGTAGGCACCATGATTGAATGGTATGATTTCTACATATTTGGCATGCTCGCAAAAACAATCTCCACCCAGTTTTTCCCTGATGGAAACAGTACCGCAGCCTTGCTCAGCACATTGGCCATTTTTGCAGCGGGGTTTATTGTAAGGCCATTCGGAGCTTTAGTCTTTGGCAGGTTGGGCGACCTTATTGGACGTAAACATACTTTCCTCCTCACACTGCTGTTGATGGGTGGTTCCACCTTTTTGATTGGGCTGGTGCCGGGTTACAAGTCAATCGGCATTGCCGCCCCGATAATTGTTTTACTGCTCAGGCTTGTTCAGGGTCTCGCATTAGGCGGTGAATATGGCGGCGCTGCCACTTATGTTGCCGAACATTCGCCTGCACATAAACGGGGTTTTTACACTTCGTGGATACAAACCACAGCTACGCTTGGCCTGTTTGTAGCGTTGGGTATAATCATGGCGGTTAAACTGAACATGAGCGACACTGCATTTAATGCAGAATGGGGAGGCTGGCGTTATCCGTTCTGGATTTCTATTTTGCTGGTGGCGGTATCGGTTTACATACGGCTCAAGATGTCAGAATCTCCGCTTTTTTCAAAACTGAAAGAAGAAGGCAAAACGTCAGTTAATCCTTTGAAAGAAAGTTTCAGCCACAAGGCAAATTTTAAAATGGTGCTGGTGGCACTGTTCGGTGCGGTGATGGGGCAAGGCGTTATCTGGTACACAGGCCAGTTTTATGCACAGAATTTTTTAGAAACAAAATGCAATATAGAATTTGAACAAAGCCGGACAATCATGTTATGGGCCATTGCATTTGCCACACCATTCTTTGTGTTCTTTGGCTGGCTGAGCGACAGGATTGGAAGGAAGTGGATAATGCTTGCAGGGATGTTTCTTGGGGTAATTTTGTACAGGCCTATATTCAGTACTTTTTTGAATGAAACAAGTATCAAAGTCCCGGAAAAGGTGATTGCCAATACAAGCATTGCCCCAAAAACAGAAAAGAGAATAAATAGTTCGGGAGACACTATTCTTACGAAAACAGAATACAGTTTAAGTTATGGTTCGTTACAATTTGACAAGACTACCACGACCACAAAACTCTACAAAAATGCAGGAAAGGGTGATACTATAGCAGTAAACTATGTGAACAAACATCTGGATTCCGGACGATACCAATATTTCGTCTTTCTTGTTTTCATTCTCGTTCTCTTCGTCACCATGGTTTACGGCCCGATAGCTGCCTTCCTTGTTGAAATTTTTCCGACAAAAATCCGCTACACTTCTATGTCGCTTCCTTACCATATTGGCAATGGTGTGTTTGGCGGGCTGGTGCCTTTTATCGGATTGCTGCTTACCACCAGTTTTCCTGAAGATGCGCTGGTAGGGCTTTGGTACCCGATAGGCATTGCTGCTTTGTGCTTTATTATCGGTGCTGTTTATTTATCAAACAAGATTGACGAAAATGTTGACGATTAAAATATTGATATGAACAAAATAAAAAGATATTTAGGAATTATCTGGCTGCTGCTGGCCCCTGCTGTAATCTGGTTCTTAACCGACAGGGCCATTGTGCATATTGATCCGGCCGGAAAGAAAGACATTAACAACCCTGTTATTTGGGTAATCATCATCGGCATATTTACTCCTATCGCAATCGGCCTTATGATCTTTGGCTGGTATGCCATAAAGGGTGAATACGACCACCTGCCCGGGAACTCAGAGGAATTATAATATCTAAAAAGAGTATTCCATGAGACACTGATACCCGGCAAATGCTTGTCGCAGCTAATTAATTCATTATCAGCTAAATAATTTTTTACAATATTTCAACAATTCAGATTCTGATTTGTTATTATGGAAATTATTTTTGCACTACATGAAAAAAACAGCATTAATATTCCTGCTGCTATTTGCTTTTGTACAGGCAGGCTCTGCTGTTTCTTCCATTCTTACAGGCATCAACACTGTTTTTATTGTTGACGAAGAAAAAAACAACGAAAAACCCGAAAAAGAAAAAAAGGAGAAAAAAGATTTTAGCTCTTTAACAACCCTTCAAATTTCTTTTATCCAAAAACCATTTCAGCTTATTTACGGGGCAGATAAACTTTTTTCTCATCCCTGCATTGAACAGCAAACTCCTCCTCCCAACGGTTTTACATACTTGTTTAAAGTATAGTTACTCCTCTTCTTCATTAATGTCTATTTACATAAACTGACTTTTATGCCATTAACAAAAAGTCCGGTTGCCAGGATTCTTGACCTGGTAAAACTGGAAAAGAGTGAAATATCTGCAATATATTTCTATGCAATCCTCAACGGGTTAATCCAGCTATCGCTGCCATTGGGTGTACAGTCAATTATTGGGTTTGTCTTAGGAGCCTCCATGCGGGCATCACTTATCATTTTGATAATACTAGTTGTTGCTGGTGTTTTCATGGCCGGCATCATGCAGGTTAACCAAATGAAAATCATAGAAAAAATTCAGCAAAAAATATTTGTACGCTATTCATTTGCAATTACTGAACACATCCCAAAACTCGACCTGAAAAAAACAGATAAGATTTATCTGCCCGAGCTGGTAAACCGATTTTTTGATATCCAGGTATTGCAAAAAAGCATATCCAAACTTTTACTGGATATTCCGTCGGCAAGCATTCAGATTTTATTAGGTCTCTTGCTGTTATCCTTTTATCACCCGGCATTCATTTTTTTCGGAATAATATTGGTTGCCATTTTGTGGCTTATACTAAAATATTCGGGCAACAAAGGGCTTCAGACAAGTATTGATGAAAGTACATATAAATATAATGTTGCAGGATGGCTTGAAGAAACAGCCCGGATCATCAAGTCAATCAAACTGGCCAAAAACTCTGGTTTGCACATTAAAAAAACTGACGAACATGTAGCCAATTATCTTGACTCCCGGAACAGCCATTTCAGGATACTGCTTTTTCAGTATAATGTCCTGATCGTCTTCAAGACTGTAATAACTGCCGCTATGCTTATTGTAGGCACTTTATTGCTGGTAAACCAGCAGCTCAATATCGGTCAGTTTATTGCAGCCGAAATTATCATCCTGCTTATACTTAACTCTGTTGAAAAGTTAATTATTAACCTGGGTACAGTATATGATACATTAACAGCCGTAGAAAAAATATCCGGAATTACTGATAAACCAAAAGAATCAAATGGAACCATAATCTGCAATGAAAGTGAAAGTGGATTAAAGATTGAACTGAAAAATGTTTCTTTCAGCTATGACGATGAAAGAAACATCATCAACAATCTCTCAGCCATTATTAACCCTAATGAAAAAGTGTGCATCAGGGGAAAAGACAGCACCGGAAAATCAACACTTCTCCAGCTTATTGCAGGGGCTTTTACTGATTTCAAGGGAGCACTTCTGCTTGATGATATTCCGCTTGGCAACTATAACCTGAGTTCTGTAAGGCAGCAAACAGGTGTTTTGCTCAGCCAGCAGGATATATTTCATGGTACACTTCTGGAAAATATAACCTTTGGAAACGATAATATCTCATTAGATTCAGTAAAACACTTTGCTGCCAAAGTTGGTCTGACCGAATACATCGTTGCCTCGAAAACAGGATACGACACCATGCTGGATCCAACAGGTAAGAAATTGCCAAGAAACGTAGTGCATAAAATTCTGCTTGTAAGAAGTTTGGTAGGTAAGCCCCGGTTACTGTTGCTCGAAGAACCTTTTCTCCTTTTAAGCAATGAGCATCAACACCAGGTAGCCGAACTGATCCACAGCCTCAAAAACACGACAGTCATCGTTGTAAGCAACGATGAGAATTTTGCAAAAGGCTGTGATAAAATCATCACATTGACAGACAGAACTGATAATGATGGACACAATAATTAAAAAAATCATGGATACAAATAATTTACAATCATATAAGCACATTTACCTGAACGGTAAGAAAAGCAGGGTGAAATTGTGGTTCTATTTCTGTTTGCTGCTGATCGTAATTTTTATGTTTCTGCCCTGGACACAAAACATACGCAGCAAAGGAAACGTAACAACCCTACTACAGGAACAAAGGCCACAACAGGTAAATACCTTAATTGGCGGAAGGGTAACAAAGTGGTATGTCAAAGAAGGCGACTTTGTAAAACAAGGTGATACTCTCGTACAACTTTCTGAGGTTAAAGTTGACTATCTGGATCCGGATCTGCTTGCCAGGACTAAAGAACAACTGGCAGGAAAACAACTCACTGTTGAATACTATAAGAGCAAGGTAGATGTTACCGAGAAACAGATTGGAGCCATAAATACAGGATTGCAATTAAAAATGAATCAACTGGCAAACAAGCTTAAACAACTGGATCTTAAAGTACAATCAGACAGCGCAGAATTTATTGCTGCAACAAATGATTTTAACATCAGTACAAAACAGTTCAACCGGCAGAAAAGCATGTATGACAGCGGCCTTGTTTCATTAACACAACTTGAAATAAGAAATCAGCAATACCAGAATGCTCTTGCCAAAAAAATAAGCGCCGAAAATAAACTGGCTAACAGCAAACAGGACCTGAACATAACAAGAATAGAAATGAGTGCCCTGCGGCAGGAAAACACCGAAAAAGTAGCAAAGGCGCAAGGCGAACAATTCCAGTCCCTTACCCAAATAGCCAGCGGCAGTGCAGATATTGCCAAACTGCAAAATCAGTATGCCAGTTATAATATCCGTAATGGTATGTATTATGTACTGGCCTCACAAAGCGGACAGATAATCAAAGCGCAGATTGCGGGTATTGGAGAATTTGTTAAGGATGGCGAAATGATAGCTGAAATTGTACCCGATAAAATCCAGTATGCTGTCGAGTTATTTGTTGAGCCGCTTGACTTGCCTCTTATCTCACCCAACCAAAAAGTCCGCTTTATGTTCGATGGCTTCCCGGCTATTGTATTCAGTGGCTGGCCCAAAGCTTCATCAGGAACATTTGGCGGTGTAATTGTGGCCGTGGAAAGTAATGTAAGTATTAATGGAAAATTCAGGGTTCTGGTAAAAGAAGACCCTGATGACAGGCCATGGCCCAAAGAATTAAAAATCGGAACAGGTGCCCAGGGAATTGCCTTGCTTAACGATGTGCCTGTATGGTATGAGCTATGGAGGAACATTAATGGCTTTCCACCCGACTATTACCAAAAAAAAGAGGAGTATAAAAAACCAGTCAAATGAAAAGGATTATAAAATCTCAAATTTTTTTTCCGCTGTTGTTAATATATGGATCAGCAGCGGCCCAGTCACTGGCTGAAAAAGAAAAGATGACCCTCTCTGAAGAACAAGTATCAGAGATAGTAAGGCGCTATCACCCCATTTCGAAGCAGGCTGACATTTCAGTTGAAAAGTCAAAAACTGATATCACAATTGCCAAAGGAAATTTCGACCCGGTTTTGCAAAACCAAACAGCAAAAAAAACCTTTGACGGAACAAACTATTACTACTACAACAGGCCTGAGTTTTCTATACCCACATGGTTTGGTGCAGAAATAAGAGGTGGCATCGAATATTTGTCTGGCAACAGAATAAACCCTGAAGAAACAAGAGGCGAAACCAGTTATTTTGGGATTAGCATGCCAGTGGTAAAAAACTTTCTGATGGATAAAAGAAGAGCTGATCTTCAAAAAGCAAAAATCATAAAAGAAGCAACACAAACAGAAAAAAGAAGTATTCTTAATACTTTACAGCGGGATGCTTTGCACACTTACTGGAACTGGGTTCAGCAATACCAGATATATAGCATCATCAGCCACGCAGTAACGGTAAACGAAAAAAGAATGGAACTTATCCGGATCACATACAAATTAGGCGACAGACCAGCAATTGATACAACAGAGGCTCTTGCCCAGCTTCAAAGTTTTGAATTACTTAAAAGCCAGGCCTGGGTCGAATTTCAAAATGCTGGCCTGGAGCTTTCGGTATACTTATGGACAAGCAATACCGAGCCATATTACCTGCCTGAAACTGTTACTCCTGCTGACAGCACATCAACCACAGGCGAAAAAAATCCTGGCTTGCCTGAATTAGATAGTTTACTGTCTGCAATAAAACAGCATCCTGAGCTCATGCAATACAGCTACAAACAAAAAATGCTTGATATTGAGAAAAAACTGAAGTTCCAGGAACTCTTACCCACAGTAAATCTTGAGTATAATCAGCTTGGCAAAGGGTATAATATGTTCAAGACAGCCACAGCACCACTTCTTGAAAACAATTTTCAATATGGGATAAAATTAGGAATACCGCTACGTCTTTCTCAAGGGCGGGGTGAGTACAAAAAAGTCCGGTTTAAAATAACGGAAACCAACCTGCAACAAAGTCTGAAACAGTTGCAAATGGAAAACAAAGCAAAAGGTTATTTCAACGAACTTGTTGCATTAAAAAAACAGGTGACAATTCAGGAAAAAGCGTATAGCAACTACCTGTTGCTTCAACGGGCGGAAGAACTCAGGTTTCAGTCAGGGGAGAGTTCTTTATTCCTCATTAATGCCCGGGAAAATAAAGCCCTTGAATCGTTACAAAAATTGGTTGAGCTCAAAACAAAATATTATAAAACTCTAAATTCGCTTAAGTGGGCAGCTGGAATATTGAAATAACAAGAACAACTATTGCCGATAAAAACATACAGTATGAAAGAAATGCTTCCATGGATATTATTCAACACTTTCGTGTTAATGATGATTGCACTTGACCTTGGCGTTTTTCGCCGCAAAGCACAAAAAGTCAGTTTCAGGGAAGCACTTACATGGTCTGGTGTTTGGGTTATATTGGCCCTGATTTTCAACGGATGGGTCTATTATTCGATGGGGCAGCAGAAAGCAGTAGAATTTTTAACTGGTTACCTGATAGAAAAATCACTTAGTGTTGATAATATTTTTGTCTTCGTTCTCATCTTTTCATTTTTCAAAGTACCAGAAGAGCACAGATACAAGGTGCTGGCATGGGGTGTTATTGGCGCACTGGCAATGCGGGCACTTTTCATTGCGCTGGGGTCGGTTCTTATTTCACAATTTCATTGGGTAATTTATGTATTTGGGGCCTTTCTTGCATTTACAGGATATAAAATGTTTAAAAAGTCTGCCGAAGATATGCACCCGGAGGATAACCCCTTTGTTCATTGGTTTATTAAGAAGGGGAAAGTAAGCAACGAGTACCATGGAAATAAATTTTTTGTAACGCTGAATGGGAAAAAACTGGCCACTCCTCTTTTTCTTTGTCTTTTATCCATTGAGTTTACCGATCTGATTTTTGCAGTAGATTCCATTCCTGCAATTTTTGCAATAACCAATGATACTTTTATTGTTTATACTTCCAATGTTTTTGCCATTCTTGGCCTTCGGTCACTGTACTTTGCACTGGAGGGAATCATAACCAAATTTCCATATTTGCGTTATGGTCTTGCCGTTGTGCTTATTTTTATTGGCTTCAAAATGTTGCTGGTAGATGTATATAAAGTACCTGTTTATATTTCACTTGGTTTTATTTCCCTGGCAATTACAGTATCTGTTTTGTGGAAGAACAATAGCCGCTGAAAGCAAAAGAAAAGGGTTGAGAAAATTCTCAACCCTGATTTATTAGCTCAAATGCCTTAGTTCAGTCAAACTGAAATCAGGATTTTCACTATCCTTTATGTATTCAACATCATGATAAAACTCTACTTTGCCTGTATCAATATTATACATAGCCCCTACAACACCAATCTGACCGGCTTCAATCATTTGCTCAATTATAAAACTACGTTCAATAACGCTTTTAACCGAACGTCTGACATTTATCGAAGAAACCTTTTCAACAAAACTTCCATTCTTTGAGTTTCTGGCTTCAGTATCTTTTGTTTCTCTTTCCGCATAAACAGCTGGCTGAAGTTTAGACAGTACTTCCGTAAGGTTACCCATTTCTACATGGTCACAAGCACCTTTTACAGCACCGCATTTGGTATGGCCCAATACCACAATAAGTTTTGAGCCTGCAACTTTGCAGGCGAACTCCATACTGCCAAGAATATCAGTATTCACAATATTTCCGGCAATGCGAATGCTGAAAATATCACCTAATCCCTGATCAAAAATCAATTCAGCTGATGTACGGCTGTCCATGCAACTTAGTATCGTGGCAAATGGCCATTGTCCGTCACGGGTGGCATTTACCTGGGCAAGTAAATCCCGCTGGGCCTTCAGGTTTTTTACAAATCTTTCATTACCCTCTTTTAAAATATCAAGCGCCATTCTTGGTGTCAGGTCGGCTTGTGTTTCTTTTGTGTGTACTCTCATAAAGTAATTATTTTTTAAAGTTAATGTACAGACTGTACATGTGAATAATTTTCCATCTGGTATGATTCTTTAAACCCTTTTAACTGAAGTTTAATATTTTTTAAAGGAGCTTTTATATCCCTGAATTCTTTTATCAGCTCCAGCACATCATAATCAATGTATATGGTGCTTGAGGCGTCGATTACTACTGAAGAATTTTCAGGCATACGGTCAAGTGTTTTTCTAATTGCTGCCTTATTCAGAAAAGAAACCTCTTCTGACAGACGAACATTAATAATGTCGCCTTCATGATGGTTTTCTGAATGAAAAAAATATGAATTTCTAAGGTTTCCATAAAGGATAGAAGCCGTGGCGGCAACTATTCCGGACATTACACCAACCAGCAGTCCTTTACCACTCAATGATGGAATAACAGCAAACAAATCAACTCCGATGATAACCACAACTGTCACAATGAAAGGAATGAACTGATACTTGCCGGCATCCCAGAAGTTTTTGAAAATTGCTGGCTTTGCCAATTTATAACCAGTTAAAAGAAGAATAGCCGCCAATGCAGACAGCGGTATTTTATTAAGCAGTGTTGGAATCAGCACTATTGAAATCAGTAACATTATACCATGTATTATCGCTGATAATTTTGATTTCGCACCCGAATTCACATTAGCGCTGCTTCTTACAATCACACTGGTAACCGGCAATCCCCCGATTAAACCTGCAACAGAATTGCCAATGCCCTGCGCTATCAGTTCTCTGTTTGTGCTGGTAACACGGCGCTGCGGGTCAAGATTATCAACGGCTTCAATACTCAGTAATGTTTCAAGTGAAGCAATAATGGCAATCACCACACCATATACAATTACAGTGCTGTTTAAGAAACCATTGAAATCAGGCAGTGTAAAAAAGCTGAGGAATTCGCTGGCACTACCGGCAACTTTAATTTGTACAAGGTGTTCATTTTGCACCGCAAGCCTGCTTCCGGCTTTAATCCAGATTTCGTTTACTATTACTGCCACTATAACTGCAACCAACGCACCAGGAACAAACTTTACCCTTTTTTTGATAAATGGTTTGTCCCATAGAACCATTATGATAATGGAAAGCAAACAAAGGAGAAAAACACCAACATCTATATGCTGCAAAGGCTGTAGCAATTCATGTAAATCTTCCTGACCAAAAGGCATCAGTTCTGTTATATTTCCCTTTGTGTCTTTGTCATAACCAAATGCATGTGGTATTTGCTTGGCAATAATTAAAATACCGATACTGGTAAGCATTCCTTTAATTACACTGCCAGGTATATAGTTGGCAATGCCACCCATTTTCGCCACACCGAGCAATATTTGCAGGATGCCCGCCAGCAACACCGCACTCAGAAACAAACTAAAATCGCCGATAGTGGTGATAGCACCCAGTACAAGTGCTGCCAGCCCGGCCGCAGGGCCGCTTACACTCAGAGGCGAATTGCTGAAACTGCCAATTACAATTCCTCCGATAATTCCTGAAATGATGCCACTGAAAAAGGGGGCACCGCTTGCCAGTGCAATGCCAAGACAGAGTGGTAATGCCACAAGAAACACAACAAGCCCTGATGGCAAATCTGAACCAAAATTTGATAATAAACTCTTCTTCGAACTCATAATTCTTAATACTTTTTTTAGCCGGACACAGATGTGGCCTGGCCATTAATAAAATGGGAACAATACAGGCTAAAAAACCGTTTTAGCCAACATGTAAAATGAATTATGAGAAATTGGGAGGCGGAACAAGTAATTCGCCATGAAATGCAGTATAGGTATCTGCATCACTGCATTTATAAGATTTTGAAATTAATGAGTAGAATAAAGTTTCGGAATGAAATTCATGCAGAAACTCTTCTGTAAGTGATGTGCCTGACGGAACCTTTTCCTCCTGCGAATTGCCAAAAGGGTTCGAGTCCTCTTCATTTACAGGCAGTTCTGAATCAGCATTTACCGAAAGCTGGTACTTACTATTTGCTTGCTGGCTTTCAAAAACGAAAGGAGTGCTTACCGTGAGCCATAACAGCGTAAGCAGCATAAAAATAGCCGCCCATTTGTTATGCAAACTGTATGTTGGTTTTGCTCTGCTCATCGGGGCTGCAAAATAGTGTTTTCAGTATATTTATCCAAACAGCCAGGCTTTCAAAAAAAAGCATAATATTTGAATAACAAATCGTTAACAAATAGCTGGCTTAATTGTTTAAAAACATGAAACCTTACGAAATTCTTCTGCAGGAAAACAAACAATGGGCTTCCAAAAAACTGGCGGAAGACCCGGAATATTTTGAGAGGCTGATACATGTTCAAACACCCGAGTTTCTGTGGATTGGATGCAGCGACAGCCGTGTGCCGCCTGACCAGATAACCCAGACCGAACCAGGCGAAATTTTCATTCACCGTAACGTAGCAAATCTGGTGGTAAATACCGATGTCAACCTGATGAGTGTTCTGGACTTTGCTGTAAACCATCTTAAAGTAAAACATGTGGTGGTTTGCGGCCATTACGGTTGTGGAGGTATTAAAGCAGCCATGAGTAATAAAGACTACAACCAGGCTCTCAATATGTGGCTGCAGAATATCAAAGACATTTACCGCATTCACCGGAAAGAAATAGATGAATTGCAAAGCGATGAGCAAAAGCAAAAATTTCTTACAGAGCTGAATGTTAAAGAGCAGGTTTTTAACCTGGCCAAAACGGCTATCATTCAAAAAGCTTGGAATACCGAACGCAGACCCGATCTGCATGGATGGGTCTATGACTTACACGATGGCATCATTCATCCGATTGTGGAACTGAAAGCAGGAACTGATATTGATCCGCTTTACGAGTTTCATCACCTGTAGCACATCAGGAAAAGAAAAGCGAATGCTGAACGATAAAAACTGCCGCCCCGGCTAAGTAACCGATAAAAGCCAGCCAGGCAATATTTTTTAAGTACCAGAAGAAATCTATTTTCTCCAGCCCCATTGCCGCAACACCTGCTGCCGAGCCAATAATAAGGCTGCTGCCACCTGTACCCGCACAGAATGCAAGAAACTCCCAGTAATAATGGTCCATCGGAAATTTTTCCAGCGAATACATTCCCTGCGCTGCTGCCACCAGCGGTACATTATCAACGATGGCAGACAACATTCCTATCAAAATTGTGATAATGGAAATATTGCCAATCTTACTGTCCATCCAGGCAGCAAGATTGTGCAGTATATGTGTTGACTCTAATGCAGCAATGCACAACAGTATTCCAAGAAAGAAAAGAATACTCGGTGTATCAATTTTGCGAAGGGCATGGTTTACGGATAGCAGACCTTTCTCATCATCATCTTTTCCGCTGTGTATTAACTCTGTTACCACCCACATCAGCCCAAGACCAAATAATATTCCCATGTACGGCGGTAAATGAGTAATTGTTTTAAATACCGGGACAAATAACAGCGACGACACTCCCAGCCAAAAGACAATATTCCGTTCATTGCTGCTGCTGCTGAAATTCTTGTTATGAACCGGTTCCGGCCTTTTAGTGATTGCTCCTTTCATCCGTTTACTTATAATGAATGCGGGAACAGCCATACAAACCAATGACGGCACAAAAACTTTCAGAACAATATTCACAACACTTATCTGCCCGCCAATCCAAAGCATGGTAGTGGTGACATCACCTATCGGCGACCATGCCCCGCCTGCATTAGCAGCGATAATAACCAGGCCGGTAAACATGAGTCTTTCTTTACGGTCGGCCAGCAGTTTTCTGAGCAATGAAATAAGTACAATAGTAGTGGTTAGGTTGTCCAGCACCGCTGATAGAAAAAAAGTGATAAAGGCAACAATCCATACTAATTTTTTAACACTGGTGGTTTGAATTCTTCTTGTAATAAGTTCAAACCCATCATGTGCATCTATCAGCTCCACAATGACCATTGCCCCGAGAAGAAAAAACAAAATTCCGGAAACTTCGCCCAGGTGTTCGCCCAGGTTAGACGAAACAACTTCCTTATCACCCGAAAGCAGGGCATAAACTGACCAGCACAAAGTGGCGGTAAGCAACGCAGTTGCAGCTTTGTTAATCCGCAGGGGATGCTCAAATGCAATAGCACCATAACCTAACAGAAATATGATAACAAGGGAAGTAACCATTTAACAGCAATTTTGAAAATATCCGCACAATTAGCAAATGTACCAAAGTACATTTTATGTAGGTTTGTACAATGTCAATCGAAGTTAAAAACCTGCTGAAAGAATACGGAGAGCAAAAAGCGGTAAACAGCATTTCCTTTACAGTCAATAAAGGAGAAATTGTTGGCTTCCTCGGTCCCAACGGAGCCGGAAAGTCAACCACCATGAAAATAATTACCGGATACCTGCAGCAAACCGGTGGCGAAGCATTCGTTTGCGGCATTAATGTGGCAGAACAGCCGTTGGAAACAAAAAAGAAAATTGGATACCTGCCCGAGCTGAATGCACTGTACTACGACATGTATGTGCGGGAATACCTTGGTTTTATTGCAGAAGTACACGGAATCCAAAATCCAAAATCTAAAATCCAAAACGTAATTGACACCGTAAGTTTAAAAACAGAAGCGGGTAAAAAAATCGGCCAGCTTTCTAAAGGTTATAAACAACGGGTGGGGCTTGCTGCCGCTTTGATACACGACCCTGAAGTGCTGATACTGGATGAACCCACCTCTGGCCTTGACCCCAACCAGATTGTTGAAATAAGAGAAGTAATAAAAAATCAGGGTAAAGACAAAACAGTGCTTTTCTCTTCGCATATTTTACAGGAAGTGGAAGCCATTTGCGACCGTGTGATAATAATCAACAAAGGCCAGATTGTGGCCGATGATAAATTAAGCAGCCTGAGGACTAAAAATGCGGGCCAGCAGATTGTAAAAGTTGAATTCAAAGAATCAGTTGACGCAAAAGCAATCCAGCAACTGGCAGGAGTTCAATCAGTGTTCAACATTCACAATCCGATAGCTATCGGAGCTCTGTTCAACATTCACTGCACAGATGCCGAAATGGTAAAAAAACAAATCTTACAACTCTCTGTTGACCAAAACCTGAACATCGTATCGCTGCAAACAGACAGCCAAAGCCTGGAGGATGTGTTTAAACAACTGACAAGGAACAATTAGTAACAGATAATTTTTCCCTAATTGCAAATACTAAAGGGGTGCTTATCGCAACCCCTTTAGTTTATTCCTTAAAATTCCATCTGGTACAAACCACTATAATTTCAGAAACTGATATGCCCGCCATGTATTTCCATCATAAACCCGTAGCAAATAATTGCCAGGCTGATAGTAGTATGTGGTAACAGATGCATTTGTTACTCCAGTGCCATAGTTTTGGGAGAAAACTGTCATATAGTTTGAAGCATTTACGATTTCAATAGCTCGTATTGTTATCAACCCCGCATTTGCACTTGCTACAGAAATATTTATTGAGTAGGTAACAGGGTTAGGCCAATAAGTATATGCCGGTTCTGTTATTAGACTACATCCGGAAGAAGAGTGCGCCACAAATATTGTCTTTGAAATAGTTGTACCGCAAGGCTCGGTAAACATACAACTCACATTACCAGTTGGTGGATAGCTGGTTGACGGTGACCTGATAGCACATACATAACCGCTTATGTAATTAGGGCTCCAGCCGGTAGGATAAGACCAGTTATAATTGGATGCCGGTCCACCTAATGTAAACCCATACGTTGTGTTTGGACACCAGGACAAGTAGCCATTTGCACCTCCACTTGCTGTAAGTGTAAAATCAGATTCAGTATATGGTCCAACATGAACAGGTAAATTAACTGTTGAGGTAACTCCACATGAAGTAACATTTGCGGTCAAAGTGAAATTGCCACTTGTACCTGCATAAGTAAGGGCTGGGGTTTGTGATGTCAGGCTGCTTAGTGTAGCCATATTAGATGGCGGTGCGGTCCATAATACTGTTGAATTACAGGCCAAATTGTTAATGAGATAAGAAGTGCTGCCTGAACATAACGATTGAGAACCGACAACGGAAAGAACAGGTTGTTCAATAGTTAGGGATTTCGTTCCGGCATTATAGGTGGTGGTACCTACAGCCACAGTTGCAGATATGCTGCTCAAAGCGCTGCCACAATTCGGGCTTAGTGTAATGGAATTTGCCGTAGTCGTAATTGTAGCTGGTGCAGGAACGCCATTATACAACCATCCGTTTGGTGTAGTACCTATATTCCAAGTGTAGCCTGTAATGCCTGTGGTGTTATTATTGTTGTTATAGTGAATGTTACTGGTGCTGTTGTACCACAAGTCATAGATGCACTGGAAGAAGAAATAGAAAATGATCCTGCTGGGGGTGTTTGGGTAATAACAATTTTACTGATAGTTAAATTATCCAAGTCCAAAGTTGGTTTGCCACCTCTTGCCCATACAACCAGCAAGGAGGATGTTCCGGCCATCGTAAACTGTGGTATATTATATGTTTCGCCATTAATACTAGTGGCTGTTTCAAATCTGCCTTCACCCACAAGACTATAACCATTTACATTTGCGTCTGGCGAGCAGGATGTTGTGCTATTTGTAGAAAACTGATTGAGATTCGGCACTACACAACTCTTTAATTGTAATTCTGGCCTACCCTTTGCCATAATTGAAATATCATATTTATAATTTGCCAGAAAATTGTATTGAATAAAAAAGGCTGTGCCTCCAGGTGTAGTACTCTGAGGATTGGTAGAAAGTATAAGACCTTCAGATGAATTGAATTTTACACCACCTGCATGGGAGGCATGAGTTACATTGTTAATAGAAACTGATGGGTTGAATACATTACACGAACTTGTACTTAATCCACTTTGAATATAATCTATTGTTGTAGTTTGTGAATAAGCAGTCTTTTGAAAAGACAAGAATACTGCCAAAAATCCAAATAAGTATGTTCTTTTTTTCATAATGATAAATTTTTAAGTTTAATTATTTCGTTCTTTTTCTAAATGAATTTGAAATCCGAGGGTAAAAAAAAGTGTATTAACTTTAGGGTCATCTATTTTTCCTCTATCCATACCATAATTAATTGCAAACTCAAGCCCTACACTTGAGTTAAAGTATATTACCGGGCCAGCTGAAATAGTAAAATTTTGATCGTTTTCTGAAGGAGCATTATTATTACCCCATGATTTACCAAATTGAAATGCAGCATCAGCGAAGCAATTCACCCTATTGGCTTTATCTAGAAAGTAATATCTGACAAATGGTCCTATATTAAATCTTGAGCTTTTAGCTACAATAGGGCCACTTGTAACTTTACTAAATCCGTATTTACTTCTAATTCCTCCAGCCATTTTATCAATAAAGAAATAGCCAATATTTGGGGATACGGTTATATATTGCCCTTTTGCCGAAGCAGAACTACCTGTTTGGTTTGAAAACGAAATCATCCCATTCCCGCCAACCATCCAATTGTTTTTTGTAATCTGCCCGAATGAACTGATAAATGACAATATCCCTAATGTGAGAATTAAATAACCCTTTTTCATAAAAATTTGTTTTTTAAGTTTTGTAATAAGCAGTACAGCAGGAGGGCTGCCGTCGCAGAAAAATTTATACGGTAAAATTAATTTCATTGAACAGGTTTTGGTAATAAGAAATCCTTAAAACAAAAAACGGTGCATCCTTTACGCTATAATCAGCCCGATGGGGTCCGGCGAGAACCCTGAACAACTGATACAGCAAAAGCGATGCTCCGTTTCCGGTGCATTCGCAGTGCCATACTTCGCTGTTCTTGAAATTTCGCCGGTTTCATCGAACGAAGTATTACTGCAAATACAAAAAAAAATCTACTTATCTCTGCCATAAACTTACATATTAAACTTTTGACTTATAAACTTTTTTCTCATTACCCCACATGACGAATGTTATTTGTCACAAATAGCGAAAACCGTTTCTTTGCATCCCGATAGCCCGCCTAACCTCGGCGGACAAGCCTGCCATTGAATCATTTTTAATTAAAAACTGAATTATTATGAGTTACATTTCAGAAATTTTCGCAAGACAAATCTTAGATTCAAGAGGAAACCCCACCGTAGAAGTTGATGTAATAACTGACGAGGGTGCTCTGGGCCGTGCTGCCGTTCCTAGCGGAGCAAGCACTGGTATTCATGAGGCAGTTGAACTTCGTGATGGCGATAAGAAAAAATATTTAGGAAAAGGAACCTTAAAAGCAGTTTCTAACGTAAATAAAATCATTGCCCCCGCCCTGCTGGGTAATGACGTGGCCGACCAAACAGGTATTGACGAAATGATGATACAGCTCGACGGCACTGCCAATAAAGGCAAACTGGGTGCAAATGCCCTTCTTGCTGTAAGTATGGCCGTGGCCAAAGCCGCTGCTGAAGAGGCCAGTCTGCCCCTGTTCCGTTATATAGGTGGCACCAATGCTAAAGTGCTTCCTCTGCCAATGATGAACATTCTGAATGGCGGCGCACATGCTGATAACAAGATTGACTTCCAGGAGTTCATGATTCAGCCGGTGGGTGCCCCCAATTTCAGTGAAGGACTTCGCTGGGGTGTTGAAATTTTCCATGCTCTGAAATCAGTATTGAAGAAAAAAGGATTCAGCACCAACGTAGGTGACGAAGGCGGATTTGCACCTAACATTCAAAGCAATGAAGAAGCTATCGAAACAGTGCTTGAAGCAATAACTGCTGCTGGTTACAAGCCGGGCAGCCAGATTACCATTGCTATGGACGCCGCTAACAGCGAACTGTGGGACAACAAGAAAAAGAAATACGTTTTCCATAAGAGCAGCGGTAAAGTAATGAGCAGCGATGAACTGGTTAAATTCTGGGAAAAATGGGTGAAACAATACCCGATTGTTTCCATCGAAGATGGTATGGCCGAAGACGACTGGAATGGTTGGGCAGCCCTTACGCAAGCTGTTGGCAGCAAGTGCCAGCTTGTAGGTGATGACCTGTTTGTAACCAACGTTACCCGCCTGCAACAAGGTATTGACAAGAAAATCGGTAATGCCCTGCTGGTGAAAGTTAACCAGATTGGTACTGTTACTGAAACCATCAACGCTGTAACATTAGCGCAGCATAACGGTTACAATACCATTATGAGCCACCGCAGCGGCGAAACTGAGGATACTACAATTGCCGACCTGGCTGTAGCCCTCAATTGCGGACAAATTAAAACAGGTTCTGCCAGCCGTACCGACCGTATGGCCAAGTACAACCAGTTGATCCGTATCGAAGAATTGCTGGGCACCAGTGCTGTATATCCAAAAGGAAAGATTAAATTTGGTAAATAGAACCTGAAACCGGAAGTCAGAAGTCTGATAATCTGTTCAGGCTTCTGACTTTTGTTTTACTATGAAGTTGCTCAACCATATTCCCTCCTGGCTGAAAAACAAGTACTTAATTGCTTTTACAGCATTTTGTATAGTTATTCTTTTCCTTGACAAAAATGATGTTTTTACCCAGCTAAGCCGTAAAAAAGAACTTAGGGAACTGGAAAAAAGTAAAGCTCACTATACCACACAAATAGCAGCAGAACGTAAAGAATTAGAGGCACTTAAGACCAAACCGGCTACCCTCGAAAAATATGCCCGGGAAAAATACCTGATGAAAAAAGACAATGAGGAGGTTTTCATTGTTCCCGAAAAGTCTGACCCTGATAATAATCAATAAGGGGTGCACAATAAGGCAACCTGAAGCCCGTTATTAATCCGGACGACTTTTTTAAAAAGCTATTTCCGGACATTTAATTAAAGGACATCTAATCGGATTGCCAATGACCAATTTTACTCCCGAGGACTTATTATTGTATTTGTACAAAGAAACCTCTGATACAGAAACTGCCGCAATTGAAGCTGCGTTGGAAAAAGACTGGACACTTCGTGAAAAGTTAAATGTATTAAAAGCTTCTATGAGGCGGCTTGACAGGATTACAGAATCGCCCCGCACACAAATTGTACTTAATGTACTGAATTATGCAAGGGAGAAAGCTGTTGAAGAGGTATAAAACCCTTTTAAAAAACATTGCAGAAGCACTCATTCATTGAGTGCTTTTTTATTTTACTTTGCTACCGGCAGGTCTTATAGCCTGCTGATATAAGGTATGACCCGCAAGCAACGATATCAATCTGTAATTGATTATTTTCAAAAGCATGTCCCGGAAGCAGAAACAGAACTTATTTACGATAACCCATATCATTTATTAGTGGCAGTAATCCTGTCTGCACAATGCACTGATAAACGGGTGAACATAACTACACCGGCTATTTTTAAAAAATACCCAACGATACAGTCATTAAGCAAGGCCACATTTGACGAACTGTTTCCTCTAATAAAAAGTATCTCTTATCCTAACAATAAAACCAAACATCTGATAGGAATGGCCCAAAAAGTGGTTGAAGACTTTGACGGGAAAGTTCCAATGAGAGTAGATGAATTGGTACAGCTTCCGGGGGTAGGAAGAAAAACAGCAAATGTGATTACATCCGTAATAGATCAGCAACCGAACATGGCTGTTGACACCCATGTTTTCAGGGTCAGCAGGCGAATCGGACTTGTACCACAAACAGCTACCACCCCACTGGCAGTCGAGAAAGAATTAGTTAAAAATATCCCTGAAGAGCTGATACACAAGGCACATCACTGGCTGATTCTTCATGGCAGATATACATGCCTTGCCCGGAACCCTAAATGCAATCAGTGCGGCCTGGTATCATTTTGTAAGCATAATCACTTAAAACAATAATTTTTTAATACAATAGCTCCTTTTGCTAATAAATATTTCCCTATTTTGCTGTCCCGGTTTCCCTGAAAACACTTTTGTAATCCTCCCTTTGCCAAAAACCAGCAACGAATTACGCATTAAATAGTTATTGAATGAGGAAAAAGCTGAAGGCTTTGCTGATTGTGGTGTGTGCTGCATCGCTTCACACCCAACTGAGAGCTCAATATTATTACTACAACGACAGATACTATGATAACGCAGTAGTTTTTGAATTAGGGGCTTCTGGCGGTATCATGAATTGTCTGACCGATTTGGGTGGAAATAAAGGAATCGGAAAAAAATTCATAAAAGACCTTAACTGGAAAAACACAAGACCCAGTTTTGGGGTTTATCTTCTTGCAAACTACGAAGACAAGCTGGCCTTACGTTTAGAAGGTACTTTCGGAGAAGTAATGGCATATGACAGCATTCTGAAAGATGTTGCTGCTACTACAACTGGCCGGTACGAAAGAAACCTGAGTTTCAAAAGCAGGATATCTGAGGTTCAGCTGGCATTGGAAGTACATCCGCTGATGTTCAGAAAATTTGATGATGATGATCCTCCAAGATTTTCGCCATATGCTATAGCAGGAGCAGGCTACTTTTCATTTGATCCCAAGGCCAAATTAGGGGGTACTTGGTATTCGCTGCAGCCGTTGCGTCTTGAAGGCCAGGGGTTCAAAGAATATCCCGACAGAAAGCCATACAAGTTAAACCAGATTAACATTGTGAGTGGCATAGGTGTTAAATACCAGATTAGCCCAATGTTCAATGCCAGGCTGGAATTTGTTCACCGCACATTATTTACTGATTATCTTGATGATGTAAGTTTAGACAGCTATATCGACCCTTCATTGTTTAATAATTACCTGACACCAGCCCAGGCGGCTGTAGCTCAGCAACTTTATCAGAGGAAATCTGAAATTACACCTGAAGAACCGGCAACCTCAATTAATGAAAGAGGAGACCCAAAAAATAACGACTCCTATTTCTCCTTTCAGTTCAAATTAGGAATGATACTTGGAAGGCAAAGGAGATAGAATAAAAATCGTAAAAAGAACCCGGTAAATCAGGTTTTTGTTACACAGGCGATAGCTGAGTCATTATACAGAATAAGAAAAAAATGGGTTGCATCGCTACATCTGAACCGTTGAATTACAGTGATAGCACTAATCAGAGATCATTGAAGTTGCTGAAAGCTTAGAATAACACTATTGAAGAATGCTATCTGATTTAATAATTACGACAGAGCAGAAACAATTATCGAAAAATAAAAAACAGATTGTAAAAGAGTTATTAACCCCAAAACCAACAAAAAATGAAATGGACCTTACCACTTGTTGCCTGCGCAATTCTTGCCTGCAACTCAAACAAAACAAAAGAAAACAGTGAAGTAAAAGAAACAACTGCAACAGCTTCAGAAACAACACCTGCGGCACCACAAGTTGATGCAGAAAAAGCAAAAGTTTCCTTTAAAGTAAACGATACCCTTGCCCACACTGCAAAAGGCACACATGCCAACGACCAGGAAGAGCAGCTTGGAATGTACACTGAAGCCACAAAGTTTCTTTCCCTTTCATTGATGGGCGACATACCTTCCCGTCCTCACAGGGGCTGGCTGGCATTTAGTATTTCAGGCTTTAAGTTTGAACCAGGTACATACGCCGTTACAAAAGACAATCATGCCCGGTTTACCCGTTATGAAACTGAAAACGCCGGTATCCCTACCGATTTTGAAGCCAGTGGTTATGATGTATTTAAAGGTACCGATATGACCCTCACTATAGCGAAAATTATACCTGACCCTGATTCTTTTAATGGTAGGGACTGGCTGGCAAGTGGTACATTTTCTGCAAATATGCTCATAAAAGAAGCCAACCCTTACAAAAGAACTTCAAATGACAAACTCACCATCACCGAAGGTACATTTGAAAATGTTAGGATTGCTGGCGGTCCGAAAGCTAATTAGGAAAAACAGTTTTTATCAGCAAACAGTTACAAACAAAAACGGGGCAAAATGCCCCGTTTACTATTTGTAATATACAATAGTCATTAATTAGCCCTGTCCAGCATTTCTTCCAACTTCATTACCAGCTCTGTTTTAGTGATAGGTACTCCCATCATTTTATTATAACCCTTCGCATCAATCAGGTAAGTGTCGCGGATGATTTTGATAAGTTGCCCATTGTTAATCTCAGGGATCAGTACTGTATCAAAGTTCTTCAGAATTTCTCCAAGATTCTTAGGAAAAGGCCTGATATAACGCAGGTGGGCATGACTTACGGCATGACCTTGTGCCTGCAATTCTGCCACAGCAGATTTAATAGCGCCATAAGTAGAACCCCAGCCCAAAACAAGAATTTTTCCTTTTTCAGTACCACTGTCTAATTGCTGCAAAGGAATATAATCTGCAATTTTATCAACCTTGGCCTGTCTCAGCTTAATCATCACCTGGTGGTTTTCCGGATCGTAGCTTACGTTACCAGTAATATCCTGTTTTTCCAATCCGCCAATACGGTGCTCCAGTCCGGGTGTACCGGGCACGGCCCAGGGCCTTGCCAGCTTTTCATCACGGGCATAGGGTTTGTATTTTTCTTCGCCTTCTGCCAGCTCAGTTTTAAATTGAACAGTTATTGGGGCCAGTTGGTCTGCCGTTGGAAACTTCCATGGCTCTGCACCATTGGCAATGTACCCGTCGGTTAAAAAAATAACCGGCACCATATGCTGCAAAGAAATTCTGGCAGCCTCGTACACCGCATCAAAACAATCTGCCGGGCTATTGGCCGAAACAATTGGCATAGGCGCCTCACCATTCCTTCCGTAATATGCCTGCATCAGGTCACTTTGTTCTGTTTTGGTTGGAAGACCAGTTGAAGGACCACCTCTTTGTACGTTTACAATCACCAATGGAATTTCAAGCATCATTGCCAGTCCCATTGCCTCGCCTTTCAGGGCTATCCCGGGGCCGCTTGACGTGGTAACACCCAACGCTCCACCATAGCTAGCACCAATGGCCGATGCAATACCGGCAATTTCATCTTCAGCCTGGTAGGTTTTTACACCAAACTCTTTAAAAGTACTCAGATCATGTAATATATCAGATGCCGGAGTAATGGGATATGTACCGAGGAACAGGGGCAAGCCACATTTTTGCGAAGCAGCAATCAACCCTAATGCCACAGCCTGGTTGCCCATCACCGAACGGTAAGTACCGGTATCCATTTTGGCCTTTTCGACCGTATAGGTTGTAGTAAAAGTTTCTGTTGTGTCGCCGTAATTATAACCAGCTTGTAATACCTTGATGTTACTTTCAAGGATGTCGGGTTTTTTACCAAACTTCTGTTTAAAAAATTCGATTGTAGTATTCATATCCCGGTTATACATCCAGTACAAAAAACCGAGTACAAACATATTCTTGGCCCTGTCTTTTTCCTTCATACCCAGTGTGGTCATATCTTTCAAAGCCTCACGGGTCATCTTGGTTACGTCAATTTTTATAACGCTGTAGTTGCCAAGGCTTCCGTCTTCAAGCGGATTAACGCCTTCTGGATATTGGGCCAGGCGAAGATTCTTAGGGTCAAATCCATCTGTATTGGCGATGATTTTTCCTCCATGCTTCAGCGATTTGAGGTTAACCTTCAAAGCTGCCGCATTCATAGCCACCAGCACATCCACAGCATCGCCAGGAGTAAATACACTGTCTGATGAAAAACGCAGCTGAAATCCACTCACACCTGCTACGGTACCTATCGGGGCACGGATTTCGGCCGGATAATCGGGAAAAGTAGCCAAATCTATTCCCATCATAGCGGTATTATTGGTAAACTGGCTGCCGGTAAGCTGCATGCCATCACCGCTGTCGCCGGCAAATTTGATAACCACATCCTGTAAAACTTCAGTATTCTTAGCCATATCGTTAAAAAATTGTCTGCAAATTTAGCACAAGTTGGCCATGTGCTGAACATTGATTTTTATCAAGATTCGCTGATAAGTGCTTTTTTTCGGCCACAATTAATATATTGGCATAATAAACAATTTTATGCGCCACCTTATTAACCTTTTCCTGGTTGCTTTACTGGCTTTTCCGGGACTTTCTTCGGCACAAAACGACGATGATATTTTTGAAGCTAACCGGCTGAAAAAGGTATTTCCTGATGATCGGGTTGCCGCCACTCTTATTGAGGAAGACTATAGTTTTGACCGGGGAAAAAGCGAAGACAAACTGCCCGTTGTAACAGCTATGCAAAATACAGGTATCAATTTTCTTGCCCTTCGGGAAAGGGCCGGTATCCAGTACTACGATTTCTACAATTCGTTTACACGAATCACCTCCTTTAAGCAATTGGAGAAGATGAAAGGGATGTTTGGTATGAAAAAAAACTATAACGTCGGCTATGCCATTGACCGTTCTGCCAGTTCCAGTGAGTTCTTTTCTGATGACAGCAGGGTTAAATTCTTCAATATCGGTTTTACCGGATATGGAGATGTGACCCGTGTGGAAACTGAGAAAAAATATCTTGACAGCAAATACCTGACCTCGGTATATTTCCACACATGGTTTCCGGCAAAAGAAAAGATAGTCCGGTTTAAAGTGCCTGACTGGTTGCAATTAGACATCCGTGAATTCAACTTTGACGGATATAAAATAACTAAACAAAAAACGCAGGAAAAAGGCTATACCGTTTACACATACAAATTGCAAAACCTTGTAGCCCTGAAAAATGAGAAAAGAGCAATCGGTGCGGCCCACCAGTGGCCACACCTTATGCTGGTGGTAAAATCATTTAACTACGATGGTAAAGATGAAAAAGGATTCGGAAGTGTGGCCGACCTGTACAGCTGGTACAATTACCTGTACAAAAAAAGTGTGAACAAACCCGAAGACTTAAAAGCCAAAGTAGATGAACTGATTAAAGGGAAAACAACACCCGTTGACAAAACAAAAGCGATTTTCTACTGGGTACAGGACAATATCCGTTATATCGCCTTTGAAGACGGCCTTGCTGGCTTTATCCCGGCAACCGCACAGGATGTGTTTAAGTCAAAATACGGTGATTGTAAAGGGATGGCCAACCTTACTACAGAAATGCTGAAACTGGCAGGGCTTGAAGCTTACATGACGTGGATAGGCACAAGGCACCTTCCTTATGATTACTCATTGCCTTCTCTAGCAGTCGATAACCATTGTATCAGTACTGTTATCATGGGCGGCAAAGAATATTTTTTAGATGCCACCGAGAAATATGTTCCTTTCGGAGATTATGCCTGGCGCATACAAGGCAAAGAAGTGCTGATTGGCAAAGGAGATAAATATGATGTAAAAAAAGTGCCGCTCCAGGAAATAGACAAAAGCAAAATCCTGACTCAAACCAGTTTTCAGTTAAAGGACAATGTGCTGAAAGGCCATGTTAAGGTAACCCTCACTGGTGAGCAACGTACCAGCTTCCATCAGTACTACCACGACTTGCCCAGTGATGATAAAAAGAAAACCATTCAGAAGTTCCTGGAGTTTGGTAACAAAAACCTCACCGTCAGCAATGTAAAAACTTCAGATCTGGGCAACAGGGAAATACCTGTGGTGTTTGAAGGAGATATTGACCTGAGCAACTATGTAATTACCGAAGACAAAGAAATTTATGCCGGTATTGATTTCTTCCCCGAAGACCTGAGTGGATATATTCCCGACAAAGACAGGCAAAGAGATTATGAGCTGCATTCCAGTTATGTATCACAGGATGAAACTGAACTGGTGTTGCCTGCAGGTTATAAGGTTGCCTCTGTGCCCGCAGCTATTAACGAAAAGTATCCCGATTACGAGGTCAGCGGTTCTTATACCATAAAAGACAATAAAGTAACGTTCAAAAAAGTGTTTTCTCTCAACTCTGGCCGCATCAGGAAAACTGATTTCGATAACTGGAAAGCCTTTACTAAAAAACTGAAGGACTTTAACAGCAGTATGATCCTGATAAAGAAGCCATAATATTCCCACAAAGACACTAAGTACACAAAAAAATGACTGAAAACGAACTCGCAAAAGAAGCCGTCGATATTGCATTCAAAATACACTCATCACTTGGCCCTGGTTTACTGGAGAGTGTATATGAGGCGGCTTTTGCGTATGAATTAGAAAAAAGAAAAATTCCTTATAAAAGACAGGAAGGCATATTGGCAAAATATGAGGATGCAGTGTTGGATGTGGGTTTCAGGGCTGATATTATACTGGATGGCAAGTTGCTGATAGAGTTAAAATCAATAGAAAAACTGGACAAAGTTCACCATAAAACGGTATTGACATATTTAAAACTGACGGGAATAAAACTTGGCTTGCTGATAAACTTCAATGTGAACCTGATTAAAGAAGGTATCCACAGAAAAATCAGCGGGCATTTGGCATAAAAATCACGAAGTGATTTTCTTAGTGACCTTAAAAAAACATCCCACAAAGGACACTAAGCAAGAAAAAGGCTTTGTGCCTTTGTGGGACAGAAAAAGCATGAAAAAGATAATATTGTTATTAGGCAGTTTTTACTTTTCGTTGGCTATAACAGCACAAACTGATGACGACACTTTCAGTCCAGGCAAGCTGGAGGCAATTGCCAAAAACATGAAAGCAGTTTGGGATGACACTGATCCTGAGTTTGCTGTTTCTTCCGTTCCGGAAAAATGGAAAGAAGAGAGCGGCGTCATCATTGCCCAAAAAACAAAATTCGCTTTTGATAAAGATGCCAATAAGCTGGCTGTTTATGAAATCACCCGCCGCCGCATAAAACTTAACGACCGGGATGCAGTTAACTCTTACTCATCATTTTACTTTCGTATGGGTTCAGCCAACGATGGTGCCGGCATTAAAGTGATTAAAGCAAATGGCAGTGTCCAGGATGTTTCACTCCGCAATGCTGTTTTTGTTGAAGATGCAGATGATGTACCATCCACCTTTACTCCATATATTGGCAAAGCCAATACATATATTGACAAAAGCAAAAGCAAAGTAATCTTCTACAAAGTGGCCGTACCCGATTTAGACCCGGGAGACATTATTGACTATGGCACCATTTTCTACGATGATAATACAGTAAAGAAAATGAGCTATATCGAGTTTGACCCCATCTATTTTGTTTGTACAAGAGAATATCCTGTCATCAGCCAGAAGTTTGAGATTGATACCGATAATAATTCGTTCGTAAATTCAAAAGCAACAATGGGTGCTCCCGCTTTCCGGGAAACAGGAAACAGCAATGGTGAATATGTTTGGGAGGACCGTAACCGGGAAAAAATAAGTGATACCAGGTGGGTCAACAGCCTCATTGAATTCCCTATGCTGAAATTCCAGATTGTATTTTCCAAAAGCGAAAACCGTTCTGATCTTTTTATTGGCGACAGGGGTGAACTGAAACAAAACATCACACCGCAGGAACTGGCCAAAAAAATGAACAACCTCTACAACAGGCTTGACGGTTCTTACTATTACACAATGGCAAAAGCCTATTTAAAACAAATTGGCTATGCCGACCTGAGAGAAGATGATTTTATTCAAAAAACATATTACATACTTCGCCATATTTCTTTTTACAGGTCTGAAGGGTTTTCCAGCGAACTGTTTGCCAGTTGTCTTACGCAATGCCTTGACCTGAGGAAAATTCCTTACGACCTGGTGGTAACAACACCTCTTAACCTTACAAAACCAGAAAATATTGTTTTCAGGACCGAACCTGAGTGGATGGTAAGGGTAAAAGATAAGTTCATCTTCAATGCGACGCCATTTTCAAATCCTTATGACCTGCGCCAGGAATTTCTGAATACACCTGCATACATCATTTCACTTGGAAAAAATCCAACAGCAACACCTGTTACACTTCCAAATACAAAAATGGAAGACAACATAATGACCAATACCATTACTGCTTCCATTGATACGGCATCAAGAAACATGAGTGTGGTGCTGCAAAAAGCAATCACCGGTTTCAGAAAAAGATCTTACAACTCTGAAGCCCTGGCATATACCACTGCGCTGGACGATGATTACCGCAGTTATGGCGGCGAAGATGATATAAGAGCCGGTATGAAAGGTGCTGTACTTGACAGCTATGAAGAAAAACTGAGAGAAAGGAAAAAAGAAGACAAGACACGGAAACTGGAATACATGAAGAGTGAGCTGGCAGATTCTTACAACAATATTTTAGCGTATAACGAATTTACCCTTAACTCTGATGGACGCACTTGGCGCAAACAGGACCTGAACTATACAAGCAAGTTTGAACTGGGTGATATGGTGAAGATTGCCGGCGACAACCTGTTAGTGTCTGTGCCGGGTCTTATTGGCGACCAGTTGTTCATTCCGCAGGAAGACCGCAGCCGTGAAGTAGATGCCTATATGTCATATCCTGAAGTCATCCGAAATGTTATCAATTTCACTATCCCTGCCGGTTATAAAGCTGTAGGTATTCAAAGCCTGAATACAACACTTGATAACGAAGTGGGCACTTTTGCCGTACAGGCATCAGTTGAAGGGAATACCCTTAACATTCTTGTAAAGAAGCATTACAAAAATGCAACGGTTAAAAAAGAAGACTGGCCAAAACTGGTGGCTATGCTGGATGCAGCTTTTAATTTTTCGCAGAAGAAAGTTTTACTGAAGAAGATATAATCAAAATAAGAAGTAGCAGATATATCTGCTACTTCTCAAACAACTTATCCTTCGGCACCACTTTCACCTTCATACCTGTTTTCAATTTCTTGCTGATAGCATTGTAGGGGCCAATAACCACTTCTTCGCCAGGTTTCAGGCCGCTTAGTATTTGTATGTAGTTAATATCCTGTATTCCTGTTTTCACCACTACTTTCTTCACCGTTTCATCTTTCTGCAGCACATATACCACTTCTTCCAACTCATCACCGCTTTCAGCCGTGGCTGCATCCATATCATTTGCTTCCTTGCCTTTCGATTCGTTTTCTTCTTTCTTTTTATCCTCCATGCTCTTGTCGCTGCCCTTCACCCTTGCATTTACTGCCGTCATCGGCACTGCCAGCACATTATCCACCCGTTTGGTCTTTATATCGGCACTGGCATTCATCCCGGGGCGGAAGGGAAAAGTCAGGTTAGTTAAATCCTTATACGACTCCCTGTCAATTCTGATTCTTACTTCATAGTTGGTTACATCATTGGAAGAAGTCAGTGATGATGTTTTGGTACTGCTCGCAATTTTCGTAACCACTCCTTTAAATTTCCGGTTGTTGTAGGCATCCACTTCCACATCGGCAGAATCACCAATCTGAATTTTCACTATATCGTTCTCTCCTACATCCACCCTCACTTCAAGACCGCTCATATCGGCTACAGTCATCATTTCAGTACCTACGTTAAAAGTGCTTCCCGCCACACTCTCGCCTTTCTTCACTTTCAGCGAAGAAATTACACCATCCATGGGGGCTACAATTGTAGTCCGGCTTAAATCTTTGTTAGCCTTGCTCAATCCTGTCTTTGTGGACTGTACACTTGCCTGAAGGCTCTTTATATTTTGTTGCGCAGCATTATAATTGGCCTGTGCAGAACGAAGAGTGCTTTCATATTGCTCCAGCTCTGCTTTGGATATTACCTTCTGGTCAAACAGTGCTTTATTCCTGTCGTAAGTTTGCCTTGCCATATCAAGGTTGGCCCTCAAAGATTCCAATGCCGCTTTACTGTTATCAACAGTAGCCTCAGTTTGGTTAACCCTTGAAGCAGCCTCATCCCGCTGCAAAGCATAAATATCTGCATAGATACGGGCAAGTACCTGTCCTTTCTTAACAGTATCGCCTTCTTCCACATTCAGTTCTGTAATCTGTCCCGAAATATCGGGGCTGATTTTAACTTCCACTTCCGGATAAATTTTTCCGCTGGCATTTACTGATTCAACAATCGTACGGTTAGCAGCTTTTTCCACAGCCACTTTTTCAGCCTTATCGCCACCGCCCATTCCTTTCATTACAAGAAAAAGAACAGCCAGTACTGCTGCAATTATCAAAAACCATTTTAGCTTTTTATTCATGGTGCAAATTTGTAACTATCATTAATATTTTATCATTACCCATTAAACCATTATCCATTACAACTTCAGGCCCTGTCCTTTATAAAACTCCAGCAACTTCATCTTAAATACATAGTCGAACTGTGAATATAATGCCTGAATTTTTGCCTTCAGCACATTGTTCTGGCTGTTCAGCAAATCATAAGTTGAAAGCAGGTTCAGCGCATATCTTTTGTTGGCAAAATCGTATGCCTTCTCAGCCGTTTGAACTGATTTTATGTCTGCACTAAATTTTTGCAAAGAAGCCGTAGCATCGTTATATGCCTTATAAATATCCTGTTTCAGTTGCATATCGCCCTGCTCTTTCTGCAATTCGTATTGTTCTACAGTCAGCTTGCTCCTTTCCCATCCGGTACGGGCCTGCCTGTTGTTAAACAAAGGAACATTGATACTGATGCCCACACTTTGCCCAAAGTTATTATTGAACTGGCTGGGTATGGCAGATGGTTTGTAATAAGCCACTACATCGGTTCCGTCAACAAAAACAGGCACTTCTACCGGGTAATAAACACCACTGGCATTCGCCCTGGCTCCTGAATTAGAATATCCGCTAAGAACCTTGTTGTAAACAGGTTTCTTTTTAAAATTTACAGCGCTGGTATATAAACTGCCGAAAGCTGAAATTGTAGGATACATGCTACCTCTTGCTGCAGCTACTGACTTTATTGCCGATTGAATCCTTATCTCATTAACCTTTTGCTGCGGCATAAATTTCAGTGCCATTGTATATACAGCATCAGGCTGCAAATCAGCCAGCGGTATTATCGGAATAGAAGCCACCGGAGGTGTTTGTACATCAAAAGCAGTGGCAGCATCTAAGTTCAGCAATGCTTTCATCTGAAGTAAATAAAGTTGTGCTGTAGCCTCGGCGCTTACCAGCGAAGAACTGTCTCTTGCCAGTTGAGCTTCCAGTTCTGCTGCATTCAGTTCCGGCAAAGCACCGGCATCCACTTTTTTCCGGGTTGTCTCCAGCTGTGTTTGTGTCTGGCTGATCTGAACCTTCGCAAGATTAATCTGTTCTTTAGACAGCAAAATCTGCAAATAGGCTACAGCCACATTCAGAGCCACATCATCCTGCACCTTTTGCGTTTGTGCTTTATCGGCTTCCCAGGTGAGCCTGGATGCTTCAATAGAATTCTTCCGTGAAAACCAATTGAAAATGGTGACACCGGTTTGTAACTGCATCCCCAGGTTCAGAAAATTATTATCCTCCAGCACACCGGTGGTTGGATTTTCTGAACGGCCAAGCCTGTAGCCCACACTGCTGCCAAAATTGAGGGTGGGAAGCTTTCCGGCCTTGGTTTGCTCAAAATTAAGTGCTGAAAACCGGGATTGCAGGTCAGTCTGCCTTACAGAAATATTATTCTTTATTGCATGGTTAACACAACGGAGAAAATCCCATTTTTCCTGGCCACTTGCTGATAAAACACAGAAAAGAAAAGAAGCCAGAACGAATCTTTTTTTCATAATAGGCAAAGTTATGCTAAATGCCAACGGGAGCTAAGCCATTTTTTGTGAGCGGTAGTTACTTCATTCCGGCAGTTTTACCAGTGCCTGCTCCATATCCCTTATCAGGTAGCCCGGTTCTTCCAGTCCTGCATACATGCGGATGTAACGGTGCTCCGGATTATCGGGGTCAAAATCTGCGACAGGAATACCGGCACATTTGGGAATGATAAGGCTTTCATGTCCGCCCCAGCTTACCGCCATCATAATGTGCTGCAGCGATTCGCAGAAGGTTACAATATCTTCCCGCCGCCGGGTTTTCAGTATGAATGTAAATAAACCGCAGGCACCTTTCATTTGCTTGCGGGCCAGCTCATACTGCGGAAAAGTTTCGTCAAGCGGAAAAAGGATGCGTTCTACCTTCGGATGCTGTTTTAAATATTCAATTACAGTTGCCGTAGTCTTAGTTATACGTTCAATACGGGCAGGCAGTGTACGCAAACCCCTTATCAGCAACCAGGCATTAAATGGTTGTATTCCGCTGCCGATATTCAGGTATTCACTGTCAAAAATTCTTTTCATCATCGCCTTTGTCCCGCACAAAACACCTCCCAGCGTATCGCTATGGCCACCAATGTACTTGGTTGCAGTTTGCATAGCCATATCAATTCCCAATTCAACCGGTTTTTGATATAATGGTGTACAATAGCTGTTATCAATCAGGGTAACGATACCTTTTGACCTTGCGAAATCAGCCACTTCTTTTATCGGTTGGATAGCAAAATCCCAGCTGTTGGGCGATTCGAGATAAAAGAATGTGGTATTATCCTTTGTGGCTTTTTCCCAGTTTTCAATGGCAGCACCGTTAATGTAAGTAACAGAAACATTAAACCGGGGCAAGATCACATCAAACATACGCTGTACCCAGGTATAGGGTTTTGCGACTGAAACTATGTCATCGCCTGACTTAACATTGGCAAGAATGCCTGCAAAGATTGCAGCGGCCCCATTATTAAACACAAGGCAGTCTTCTGCCCCATCTAATTCAGCCAACTTCTTACGCAGAATATCCACAGTCGGATTTAAACCCCTGCTGTACAGATAGCCCTGCATCTCATCTTCAAAAGCGGCAGTTAAATCCGCAACTTTCCTGAAGGCAAAATTGCTGGTTTGTATAATAGGCGGAGAAACTGCATTAAAGTACAGTTCACGGTCTTCGCCCAGTTCATTTATTATTTGCGAAATGTCCATTTACTGGTTATTTTTTTTCAGCCTTTGTGCAGCAAAATAAAGTATGATAAACCCGGCCAGTACTGCCGTTCCGGTTAAGGCCAGCATGGGTTCTTTTACGGCAATCATTGTTCCCACAAAAATATAAGCAGCAATAAATATCAGGGGAAGCAACGGGTAAAACTTCATTGAATAAATACCTGTTCCATCTAAATGCTTTGTCCGTTTCCTTAATACAAATATCGTGGCGGCAGATGTGGCCATTCCAATAGAGTCAAGGAAGATTACAAAACTGAGTATCCGGTCAAATGTATCGGCAAAAAACAAAACAACAACGCAGATGGCAGCAAAGACGGTAAGACTTACCGTCAGTACATCTTTCTTTTCATCTTTCTTACTGAAGGCTTTGGGTAAAATGCCGTCAACACTCATGGCATACATCACCCTGGGATTACTAAGCAGCAATACATTCACATATGCCAGCACAGCCAGGAATAATAAAACGGAAGAGCCGTATTTACCGGGTGCCCCAAACATTTTTTCTGCTACTACAGAGGCGATTCCTGATGTTTCTTTCAGGTTGTTAAACCCGATCACCTTTACATAAGAATAACTGACCAGTAGATACAGAATTATAATAACGATGATGCCGATAAAAATCCCCTTTGGAATATTCTTCTGCGGGTTTTGAACTTCATCGCCAAAGTTGATAGTTTGCTGATAGCCGCCATAAGTAAATGAAGTTGCCTTTAACGCCACCCCAAAAGACAATAGCAAGGCCGCTATCGATGTTTTGCTCTCATCAATGATAACTGGTGCTGTGCTGTGGACAGAAGGAAAAAATAAAGCTGCCACAATTACAAGCAGCATCCCGATTTTAATCACCATAAGCACATTCTGGGTTTGAGAACTCATGCGAAGACCCAGCAAATTCACCCCGTAAAAAAGTACGATTGCCGCCACCGCCAGGACAGGTTTCCATTTGGCTACAGCATCAGCTTCCACCAGCAGCGGCGTTATATACTCACTGCCAATTAATGCCACTCCTGAAAGAGAGGCTGCATTAGAGATAAGAATGATGATATTAATACCGAATGCTAAAGAGGGATGATAAGCGTAAGAAAATATTTTGTAATAGCCTCCGGTAATGGGATACCTGCTTCCGATTTCAGCATAAGTTAATGCACCGCAAATGGCTACAAGGCCGGCCACTATCCATGCGGCAAAAAAAATGGTTGGTGTTGCGGCGGCATTGGCTGCATCTTTTGAAGTTCTGAAAATGCCTGTGCCAATAACCAGCCCGATCACAATCATTGTTAAGGAAAAAAGTCCCAATTTATTCTTTTCACTCATGGCTTGAAGATACAAAGAATAACCTCTCTGGATTAAAAAAGGCCTTGTGGAAACAAGGCCCGGATTTACATCTAACTGCCCGACAAAATTGGGTTGCCGCCTGTATAGCCACAGGCTGTATTTCACTCCATGTCGCATTATTTGGACAAACAGCTATAGCAATAGTTAAAATTGTTTGGATAAATGCACCATTTGTGCCGCCGGATTTTCAGTACCTGATTTTAGGACAAGTCAGGTTGTTCTTTTTTCCGGTACGGTAAATAATTCCTACCGAATAATTAAGGTAGTGGTCGTTCTTCCAGGGATTTACTGCTTCACTAAATCCATCTAAGTAATCAGTATAATTAAGACGGTATGAACTTTCAGCATTTACTGCCAGTTTGGGTGTAAAAAAATATTTCACCCCGGCTCCAAGCGGAATAACCGGCAACAATTTTGGCAACGAATGTACAGTGTCTGCCGCCAGGCCATTCCATAAATCTGTTGCTTCCGGAAAGTATGATGCGTTGATACCGCTCCAGTCCCGCTTAATATTCAGATAGGCGAGGCCAGCGCCGGCAAAAAGATATGGTGCAAATCCTTTGTCTGTGTAATTTCTTTGCAATGGGCTCCATACCAAGTGAGCAGCAAGCTCAGCAACAGGGGTGGAAAACTTAAAATTACGCTGTTGCCTGTATTCGGGGTTATCATATACTGATTCATCACCCTTAAGCTTTCCCAACACAAAATTTCCCCGTACAGAAAACGAGGGACTCAGAATTCTAGAGGCATGAAGCCCCAGCGACAACTTTTGTGTTTCAAATGAGCCAAGCCGTTTGGGAGTAAGGTCTCCCTGGTACACAAGGAAACCAAGATTTATCCCAAACTCGTATTTAGGTTTTTCAATTTGTGCATTCACTTTAAACAAAACCGTTAAGGCTGCAGCGGTCAGTGTTACTTTAATTGATGTACGCTTCATCGGACAATTTTTCGGGTTAAAAAATTCCGGGCAGAAGCGATTGGAGGGCTTTAATGAAATACTTGCCTTTCGGCCCGTTTACTAAACGAGGCTGGCTGACAACTAAGATGTAATATTCCTGAAACGGAAAAACCGAAACAGAATTTTGTAAAATTTGTTAAAGAAATGCTGCAAAAATTATTCCGAAAAAAATAACAGGTAACGATTAAACCTTTCGCCAATCGGCAATAAAATCAAGATAACTGTCGCTGATAGGAAGCTCGGCACCGGATTGCAACCGGGCCTTCTTATTAAGGATTGATTTCACTCTTGAAACTGCAACAATATAACCTCTGTGAATGCGTCGAAATTCATTTTGCGGAAGTTTCTCCAGCACTTTTTTCATAGTCATCAATGTCATTATCGGTTTTCCGGCTGAAAGGTGTATGCGTATGTAGTCTTCAAGGCTTTCGATATAATCTATTTCAGTCAAAGGAATTTTAACCAGCCTGTATTCTGAATACACAAAGAGACTATCCGGCCCCGGCCTTTCAGTTTTTTGTTTGTATTCAAAGTACTCAGAAGCCTTATTGACTGCCCTGGTAAAACGTTCAAAACTGATTGGCTTCAGCAAATAATCCACGGCATCAAGCTCAAAGCCTTCCAAAGCATAATTCTTATATGCCGTGGTAAAGATTATCATCGGCCTCTCCTGAAGGGAACGGACAATATCTATTCCCGATATGTCAGGCATATTAATATCGGCAAACAGTAAGTCAACAGAATTACTCTGCAAAAAGAGTTTCCCTTCAATGGCATCATCAAATGTTTTTACAAGTTCCAGTTGCGGAGTTCTGGCAATGTATTCCTGCATTAATGCTAATGCAAGCGGTTCATCATCTATTGCCACACATTTGATTTTCATCTTATAAAATTAGGCCTGTAATGTTAAATGAACTGTGAAGATTTCGCCCTTGTCATCAATGTCCAAAAAATGCCTGTTATGGTAGAGATGAAGGAGCCTTTGCCGTGCATTAGCAATGCCTATTCCGCTGCGTTCTATGTTACTGCTGAATTTAAAATTTCTGTTTGCGCAATAAAATGTAATTGTCTGTTCTTCTGTCAGCAATTTTATTGTTATGGCCGAAGGTTCGTGGCTGCTGATACCGTACTTAAAAGCATTCTCCACAAATGTCATCAGCAGCAATGGTGCAATTTTCTTATTCGAAGTATCACCTTTCACCTGCAGGTCAATATTCATCTTGCCGCCAAGTCTTATCCGCTGCAGGTCGATATAATCTTTCATACAACTTATCTCACTGTCAAGCGGTACAAAATCATATTTAACCTCATCTGTAACATACCGCATGATGCCTGAAAGTTTCATTATTCCCTCTGCTGTCAAATCACTCTTCGTCATTGCCAGCGAGTAAAGATTATTTAATGTATTAAAAAGAAAGTGGGGATTGATTTGTGCTTTAAGAAACGAAAGTTCTGCATTAGCCCTTTCTGTTTCTGCTTCCAGAGCTCTTTTCTCTGTTAACCGCCATTGATGGAGAATGGGAATAGCTGTGCTCAGCGACCAAACAGTAACAAAAAGGATAAGACTGCTTATATCAAACCGTATAGGACTGTGCGGCTTTCCTGGCGGTTCCAGCCTCTGCTCTGTCATTGGTAATCTTTCTGGTGGTGGCGACATGGCTACCAGCCTGTCAAATGGCCTGATAAGATATACAACCACAAACAAAAACAGAACTACTACAACATACAGCAGGAATTTTTTCTTCAGGTATAAAAAAGGGAAAAGAACATTTTTATTAAAATAAAACAAAAACAGGTACACAAAAGAAAAAATCAGGAATGGGGCAGATACAATAGCCGCCCAGTTAAATGATTCTCCCTTCGGCGACCTTGCCAAAAAGCCAATGATAAGACTGAAAAACAAAAGCCATCCTGCCAGGTGGCCAATAATATTGAACAATTTTGGTCGCATGTAAAATTATCTCATCTATAAAAATACTTGTTTATTCGTTACAGAGTTAAGACCGGCGGCATTCCATGCTGCCGGTCTTTCATGTCCTGATTTATCAGAGGGTTACTGTTGTTAACTTATTAGAAACAGTAAATGTTCCTTTTTGTGTTCCCCCTGAAAATGCTCCGCCACTGTAAAATCCGTTTGTATTTGAACCGCCTGAATAAGAGCCGCCAGTCAATACTTTGTATGTTGAACCGCTCTGCAATGAAGAAGAAGAATAGATAAAATAGTAAGCACTTCTTGCAGGTGCGTAGGTTACAAGGTTTGTACCTGATGAATTTTGTATAGTAACCAATGTACCTGCAGCCACATTACCGGTTATCTTCGCCAGCACAGTATATTGGGCCGATGTGGAGCTTGTCGCTTCAATCATATTTCCTGCATTAGGCCCCGATGCAATAAGTACACCGCCTGATATATTAAATGAACCATTCACATCAATTGCTACCTCCGGTTGTGATGGCGGACCTTGTGCCACTACAGTACCGCCAGACATGATAACACTTCCGTTGCTGTCAATTCCATCGCCGCCTGAAGTATTTACGGAGATAGTTCCCCCGGCAAATGTTATCAGACTCCCGTCATCATTTTCACCTCCATTACCCTTGGTGGCATTCAGGCAGTCGTCAGAAGATACAACGGTTATATTCCCGCCATTGAATGTAATATATGGCGCTTCCAATCCTTCAGTGGATTTTGTAATATTAATCACTCCTTCATTAACAGTAATGGATGTTTCAGACTTAATCCCATCATCTGCAGCTGATACAGATATGTTGCCTCCTGTAACAGCAAGTGCCCCGTCACTTTTTATTCCCTTGGCCTCACTGTCAGATGTGCCGTAGGTGAAAGTGCTTCCGCTTGCAGAGATATTGATTGTTCCTCCTGCTACGGCCAGTGTTCCGTCAACAGTAATTCCTTTACCGCCTGTGCCAGAACTGGTAACAGTAAGTGTGCCACCTGCCATGCTGAAGTTCCCATCACAATTCACACCTGCAGCCGCAGCAATATCTGCAGCATCTGTATCATAAAAGGCATTGCCTGATGTGGTGATGGTGGCAGTACCATTGGTGAATGTAAAATTGCCGCCTGTCTTAAATCCTTTAGATGCCTTACCAGAAACTTTAAGTGTGATAGTGCCCTGGCTGTTCACAGTCATATAGCTTTCGCTGCTGATGGCATTACCTTTATCGCCTGTTGTAGTTACATTAATCACTCCGCCATTGATAAGCATATAAGGAGTAATGCTTACGTCTGTGCCATCGTAAGAGGCGGTAATGCCATCATCACCACTGTTCACAGTAATGTTTCCGCCATTAATGGTTACATAACCTTCCTCGCAGTCAATTCCATCGCCTGAAGAGGTAATGCTCACCGTGCCTGCATCCATTTTAAAATAATCGTTGGCATGTATGCCGTCCGATACGGCACTCACCACAGTAATATTGCCATTATAAACATAGATATAATCATCGCTGCAAATGGCATGTTTGTATTTACCCGTAACCGACAGGTTTCCTGTTCCCGTAAAATTCAGTTGCCCCTCGCTGAAGAAAGCTGCTTTCTGGTCTTCAGTACTGGTGGCGTATGTGCTGCCGTCAATCAGGCGGTTATTAGTGCCTCCCAATACCAGTACAGTAACTTTCTTACCCGACTGGATATTAATGGCCGGACCATCTGCATTTATAATGCTTAGGCCGTTCAGCACTAAGTTGAATTTGTAGTCGCTGTACAATTTGAACTGACCATCACTAACTTTTCCTGATAATACATAATAGATTTCTGTACCGGTAACCGTTGACGTTACCACTACATTTCCGTTTGTCACAACGATACTCACTCCACTGGCCGAAAATGGGTTGGTTACTGTAACAGTGCTGTCGGAATAATTAATAACCACAGCATTAGAAAAAGTTGTATCCTTAGTATTGGTCACAAAACCATCATCTGTACCATTTCCATCGTCTGAGTTTGAATCGTCCGAATCTTTCTTGCATGATGCAGCCAAAACAGCACAAGCGGCAAAAACCAAAACCGAACGGGCAATTTCTTTTATTTTCATAATATTTTTTTTAGTTCACAGGTCTGACATCATTTATACCCAAAGGTTGAATCTCTGCTGCCTGAAATCTGCTGTGTGTCTGTGAGCAGGGCATTTGTGCCGATAAATTGAAAAAAAATATCCCACGGCTGTGTAAAACTCTTCGTCCGCTTTAGCCAGGCTGCTTATACATTTGCATGGATTTGGTTCCGCCTGTTGGCGGATGAAAAGGGAAATCCGGTGAGAGTCCGGTGCTATCCCCGTAGCTGTAAAGCCCCTCTTTACTTCCATACACGGAAGGTGTAAAGAGAGTAAAGTTGTTGATGATTCACCACTGTCCGCTCAAAGGCGTATGGGAAGGTTTCAACAAAGGCTAAGCCAGAAGACCTGCCAGATCAGCAAAATATATTTCAGCTTTCGGGTGAAAGGCATGAAGATTTCAGAGTGTAAGGGCATTCTTTAATTTTCCACTTCATTTCCTGGAAGCAGTCACACAAAAATTTCATTGTAATGAAAAAGAGTTTTTTTGTGCTGGCTGCTGTTGTTTTCAGCATCCGGCTATCGGCCCAGAACGAACAATCACCATCAGACACGGCAAAAGGATTAGACGAAGTCATTGTTTCGGCCAACAAGTATCCGAACAAAACTTCTTTAACAGGAAAAGTGGTTACCATCATTCCGCAGGAACAAATTGAGAAAAGCAGCGGCAAAGACCTGTCACAACTTTTAGCAGAACAGGCTGGTATATACATCGGCGGCACTAACAGTAATCCCGGAAAAGATAAAAGCATTTATCTGCGTGGCGGGTATGTATCACACACACTGATAACAATTGACGGCATACCTGTTTATGATCCATCAGGTATTGGTGGCAACTTTGATATACGTAATCTTTCTTTAACTAATATTGAGAGAATTGAAATACTGAAAGGAAGCCAGTCCACATTATATGGCAGCGATGCAATAAACGGTATAATCAATATCATCACCAGGAAACCCGGCAAAAAGGCTTTGGGAGCAAACGGGACTGTTAGCTACGGCAGCTATGAAACAATCAGGGGCAATGCAGGTGTAAATGGCAGGAGCGGTTTCTTTGACTATAATGCCTCTTTTGCTTATCACAATTCAAAAGGTATTAACGAAACAGAAAACAAAAACAACAATCCGGTTACAGATAAAGACAATTACAAACAATCCAGTTTTCAGTTAAATATAGGCTATCGCCCTTCAGACAAGTTTTCAATCCAGCCTTTCTTCCGGTTTGGTAAACTAAGCGGTGATATAGACCAGGGAGCTTATACTGATGAACTGGATTACACGTATAACCAAAAAAGCTGGCAAGCCGGAGTAAAAAATGAATACACCCTGGGCAAAACAAAATTCAACCTTCTCTATAATTACAACAACATCAGCAGGCTGTATATTGACGATTCAGTAAAAAGCAGAAACGGCTACGACACCTATTCAAAGGGAGATTATTCAGGAAGTGAACATCTTATTGACGCTTACATCCACACCCCATTGAACAAGATTCTGAAACTAACTGCAGGAACAGATTTTCGGTTTACCAATATTAATTATAATTATTTGTCGCTTCCGGCATGGGGCCCGCCTGCCGTTATTGATACCACGGTTAATCAGCAAAGTATTTACAGTGCCCTGAACCTTAACACACCAAGCGGTTTTAACGTAGAAGCTGGGGGAAGAATTAACTTTCATTCTGCCTATAAGAACCAGTTTGTATTCAACTTTAACCCTTCTTATTTGCTGAACAGCAAAATAAAAATTTTTGCCAATCTTTCTTCAGGTTATAAAACTCCCACATTGTACCAGCTATATTCAGAATATGGCAATAGCAGCCTGAAACCCGAAACAGCCCTCACTGCCGAAGCTGGTGTTCAGTATTATTCACCTGGCAAAAAGCTGAATACAAGAATAACCGGCTTCATCAGAAATGTGAAAAACGTATTTACCTTTTATTATGATGCGGCTACATTCACTTCTATGTACATCAACCGTGACAAACAGGAAGATTACGGATTTGAATGGGAAGCCACCTATAACCCCGATACCAAAACAAGCATAAGGGCATTATTTAGCTTTACTGACGGCAACATCACCACCCAAACACCTGCAGGGAAAGACACAACCTGGTTCAACCTGCTGCGCAGGCCAAAATCGTCATTCAGCATCAATGTCGGCAGGCAGTTCACCCCGTCATTTTATGCCAGTGCCAACGTTTCCATTATTGGAAAAAGAGAGGATGCTTATTTCGACAGTAATACTTTCTCTACGGTACCGGTCACGTTAAAAAGCTATACGCTGATTGATCTCTATGCTGAATATGCCTTCAGCAAAAAGAGACTAAAACTGTTCACAGAACTCAGAAATATAACTAACACAAAATACTTTGAAATTGCAGGCTTCAACACCCTGCGTTTTAACGGATATGGAGGCATCAGGTTTACTCTCTGATAAAACAGGGTACATAAAGAAACTTTGCCCCCGTTGTGGTGCTGCTTTTGACTGCAAATCGGAAGACATAAAGCATTGTATTTGCGCATCCGTAAACCTGACAGAAAAGCAAACAGGGTTTATGCAAATGAATTACACAGGATGTCTCTGCATTAACTGCCTGTACCACATAAAAGAAGAAATTAATCCTTTTGATTAACCGCCTGCGAAAATACCTGCTGTTTTGAATGGCAGGTATTTTAGTATGGGTCAGGCGTTTCTTACCTTTGCCAAAATTCTGGCGACTATGTATTTTAATTTAGAAGAATTTCTGACGCTTACTTTCACCTTATTTGCAGTAATCGATATTATTGGCTCAATCCCCATGCTCATTTCTATTAAAGAGAAAACAGGGCGGCTGAAAGAGTGGCGGATTACCCTTATCTCAGGAGCATTAATGATACTTTTTTTCTTCATTGGTAAGCCCCTGTTGGGTGTGCTGGGGGTTGATATACGGTCGTTTGCCGTAGCCGGTTCTATCGTAATCTTTATTCTCGGTCTCGAAATGATTTTAGGGATTGAATTCTTTAAAGCCGATAACAATCCGGCAACAAGCACAGTAGTTCCGATTGCTTTTCCGTTGATTGCAGGCAGCGGAACGCTTACCACTATCATGTCATTGAAAGCCACTTTTGAACGGGCCGACAAAAACGAATACATGATTGTGCTGGCCATTATCGCCAACCTCGTTTTTATATACATAGTATTAAAATCACTGAAATTGATAGAGAAGGCATTAGGCAAATCAGGATTATTGGCGATAAGAAAGTTTTTTGGCGTAATATTGCTCGCTATTGCCATCAAGGTTTTTGCAGCAAATGTGCCGGGACTGATTAAATGATTTCAGCTTTGGTTTTCATAAATCTGAAATCTAAAATTCCAAATCAAAAATCTTATTGGCCTCGTAGTACAATGGATAGTATAATCCCGAAAGCATTCGGGACGAAGCTCCAGATACAGGCTCCACATTTAGTTCTTTTGGCCTCGTAGTACAATGGATAGTATAAGAGTTTCCGAAGCTCCAGATACAGGTTCGATTCCTGTCGAGGCTACAGCCTAACAAAAAAAGCCACAGATTGTGGCTTTTTTTGTTTACCAAATTATTGTATAACTTGTATCATTAAACACAAGCATATGACAATGCAACCAAGCAAACCATCAACCTTCCTTCTTTTCCCATGGGGACTAATGTCAATCGTACTGGTTTTACTGCTGAACCTTACTCTTAACAACGATTGGTTCAGCAGAAACTGGAGCTGGATAGCCCTGGTACTGATCATTCCTGCTGCTATTCTGGAAAACTTCAAAGTAGGTTACTCCACTATGCGTATCATGTTTATGAAAGTGGTGTACTCACTTCTTTCCTTCCTGCTGGTGGGCATGGCTTTCGGTTCGGCAGTAAATGGTTACCATATTACAAAGTTTCAGAAAGTAACTGAGCCCGTTAAAACCATTCATCTTCCGTGGTATGTAGTGCTGGCATTGGTAGTGCTGTTGCTCATACAGGTAGCCCAGCTATTCAGTATGCTAAAAGCCGTGAAGAGAGAGTTCATGCAGATGGATCCTGACAATTAATCTACAATTGCTTTAGGGCAGCTTTCAGAAATGGCATCGTTGGCAGTGTTGAAATTATTTTCAACTCTTCTGCCAGCGATGTTTCGTTATCTAAAAACTTCAATACCTTCTGTGGCTCATTACTTTTAAATAATCTGGAAAAAATACTGTCACCGGGAAGTTTGTTATAATATAAAATATGCAGCAGCACATTATCATAAAAACGAAACCGCCGGGACGATAAAGGAAGCTGGCTCAATTCTTTTCCTTTGGAGAGAAAGTCAACAATTCTTTGTGCCTGTTTTTGTATAAATTGAAAAGTATAACCGCTGGATGCTTTTGTCTGTCCGCCGGCAGTACCGATATTGTAAATTTCGTTTTCTTCAAAGTAAAACCGGCGGCTCGTCATGGGTATAATGCCAAACTCTGTTTCAGTTACCCGATAATTTTTCAGGCCAAGATAGCCCTGAATGTACAGGTTCAGGCCGGCATCATATTCGGCCTGTGACAGCAACTCTCTTGTAAACAATGTGTATTCAACAAGGGCTGTACGTTTATCAAAAGGCAACACATAAGCAAAGGTGGTCCCTTTATTTTGCGGAACTCTGAAGTCCATCATCGTGGCAACCTCCGTGTTAAACGTATCGTTATCAGTTTCAATCACCCAACCTTTGAAATGCTGCAGCAATTGAATATTCTTCTTTTCATTCCTGTCAGGCTGAACAATGGAATTAAATACAATCCCTGCGTCCAGTATTTTTGTTTCTCCATCTATGGAAAGTGTAAACTTATTACCAGACCGGCTGAAACTCTTTACTTCTCCATACACCAGCTCAACAGAAGGATATGCAGAGATTTTATCAAAACAATAGTTGTAAAAATCAACTCCCCTTATCATCTTGTATTGATAGGGAGTAATAGTCATATCAGAAGAATAATCAGAACTGAAGAAAGAAATTGTATCCCACTTCTTATGTATGATACCTTCGAAAAAGCCCTCCCCGCTTTCCCAATAGCACCAGGTGCGGTCATTTTGTGTTTTAGCAGCCTTGTCAATCAGTAAAATTTTCTTATCTGCAAATTGCCTGTTCTCCAGCATTCGCATAATAATGCTCAGGCTGGCACAACCCGCACCGAGGAAAACATAATCGTATGACTGATGCTGTAGCAATTAATCTTTCAGGTCTTTGTCAGGTGCATATTCAACCCGTTGGGCCCCGGCCATCAGTTTCTTATCACGGCGTACTTTATCCCAGTATTTTTTGGCCACAAATAAAAATCCAAAACTTTCACCACGTTCTTTTCCCAAATGTTTGTGGTGCATTTTATGTGCCCAGCGGATAGCCCTTACATAAGTACCGTTGCTGCGGGTAAACCATTTGAAACGCTGGTGGATAATAACGTCATGCACCAGGAAATAAGCAGCCCCATAAACCATGATGGCATAACCAACTGATTGCTGCCACCACACATGATTGAAAGTACCGTTATAAATTAACAGGAAACTGGGCACAGCAAAGATTACCGCAAAGGCATCATTTTTTTCAAACACACCCGGCCTTACCTGGTGATGGTCTTTATGCAAATACCATAAAAAACCATGCATTACATACTTATGTGTGCACCAGGTAACACCTTCCATTATTACAAATGTGGCTACAAAAACCAGGACAAACCAAACTACAATCATTTCAGTAAAATTTATCTGACCAAAGCTAAACAGTATTTGCTTTCCAGTCTGCAATCTTATCAAAAGCGATGCGGAACCATGCCGTGAATTGCTCAGGATCTGACGCAAGCCAGTTACGTACTGAATTCATATCCATGTACCGGAAATCCATCACTTCTTCAGAATTAAAACTGATTTCACCATCATAATAACCAACAAAAACATGGTCGAACTCATATTCAGTAAGCCCGTTTTCAAAATCAGCCTTATATACAAAATCGAATATTTTCTCAATAGACGTGGTAAAACCCATTTCCTCCTGTAATCGCCGTAATGCAGCAGCATGTGTATCTTCTCCCGGTGACGGATGGCTGCAACAAGCATTGGTCCACAAGCCGCCACTGTGATATTTGTCCATTGCCCGCTGCTGCAACAGCATTTCGCCTTTGCTGTTAAAAATAAAAACACTGAAGGCCCTGTGCAGTAACCCATCAGTGTGTGCCTTCAGCTTTTCGCATTCGCCGCTGGCATTATCTTCTTCATCAACTAATATCACTTTTGTTACATCCATATCAGATCATCCCCAGTTGATTTTTTACTCCGGCCCTGAATACAATATATGCTTTTAAAAAATCAGGAATGCGGATTCTTGATTCCAGGATACTCGAAGGCTTTAATCTCTTTATTTTTTTGAAGAGCGAAAGATAGTATTTGTATGCTACGTACACACCAAACCGGGCCTTGAGCGGCAACTGCTTTATTCCTTCAAACGCAGCCCTGAAATCCCCGGCAATATCTTTTTCAATCTGCTGCTTCTCTCTTTCTGTGAAATTATTAAAGTCACATCCGGGAAAATAAGTTCTGGAAAGGCCGGCATAATCAGCTTTGATGTCCCTTAGAAAATTTACCTTTTGAAAAGCTGCCCCCAGCGACCGGGCCGAAGGCTCAAGTTTTTCATATAGTGCCTTATCCCCTTCGCAAAAAACATACAGGCACATCAGTCCCACCACTTCTGCCGAACCATAAATGTATTCTTCATACCCCAGCACATCATACACTTTTTTGCTAAGGTCCATCTCCATACTCCTGAAAAAAGCATCCACTAACTTAAGGTCAATATTGTATTGATTTACGGTACGCTGAAAACTGTTAAGTACAGGATTCAGGCTGATCCCTCTCTTTATTGAATCATAAGTTTCTGCCTTAAACTGCTCCAGCAATTCTTCTTTATCATGGTCATGAAAAGTATCCACTATTTCATCGGCGAAGCGGACAAACCCATAAATATTAAAAATGGGCGTACGTAAATCTTTATGCAGCATACGTATGGCCGAAGCAAAAGAGGTGCTGTACCGCTGTGTAACGATTTTGCTGCAAATTTCACTGGTTGAATGAAAAAGATGAACCATAACTGAATATATGCTTTTATTGAATTGCTTTAATAACCTGTCCGGCAGCCACTTCACCACTTATCAATGAGGGCGGCACCCCGGGACCCGGAACTGTTAGCTGACCTGTATAGAATAAATTCCTCACTTTTTTACTGCGACATGATGGCCTGAAGATGGCTGTCTGCTTCAGCGTATTGGCCAACCCGTAGGCATTCCCTTTAAAGGAATTATAGGCTTTTGTAAAATCGCTTACTGAAAACGTCTTCTTATACACAATGGCATCTGTAATTTTTTCACCGGTGATATCCTCCATGCGTTGAACAATTGCCTGGAAATATTTTTCACGAAGTGCTTCATCATCACCGTCCAAACCGGAGGCTACCGGCACTAAGAAAACGATGTTCTCGCAACCAGCCGGGGCAACCGTTTCATCGGTTACGCTGGGGATACTTACATAGAACAATGGAGATGTTGGCCACTGCGGTTCTTTGTATATTTCGTAGCCATGCCTGTCAAAAGGAACATCAAAAAATAAAGAGTGATGAACCGGCCTGTTCAATTTCTTATTTAAACCAACATAATACATCAGGCAGGAAGGTGCCATCACTCTTTTCTCCCAGAAATTTTCTTTGTACGAACGGAAGGCTTCCGGAAGCAGTTTTGTTTCTGTAAACTGGTAATCGGCACCGCTGATAACCGCATCAGCAGCATATACCGCCTTATTGGTTTTTACAGCCTGCGCCGATTTGTTTTGTATGGAGATTTCTGTAACGCTTTCTGAAAACCGGAATTGCACACCAAGCTCAAGGGCCAGCCTGTACATACCGTCAACCACTGCATACATACCGCCTTGTGGGTACCATGTGCCCCCTTTTATATCCGCATAGTTCATCAGGCTGTAAAGAGCTGGTGTGTCCTGCGGGAGTGCTCCTAAAAATAATACGGGGAACTCCATCATCTGCTGCAGCTTGGGATGTTTAAAATAGGAAGCAATATGTTTTTTGATAGATGAGAACACCTGCAGCCTGAATACCCCGCTGATGGTTTGCCAGTCGAGAAACTCTGTAAGAGAAAGTCCCGGCTTGTACACCAGTTTGTTCATGCCAGCATCGTACTTATAAGCGGCTCCTTCGAGAAAGGTATCCAGTTTTTCGGCGCTGCCCGGTTCTATACTCTCAAATACTTGCTTCAGCGCCTCATAATCAGCAGGCATATCTGTATATCCATCATCCCAATAGATGCGGTAGGAAGGGTCAAGCCTTTCTAACTGGTAATAATCAGAAACTTTCTTTCCGAACTGGGCAAAATAACGGTCAAATACATCAGGCATCCAGTAAAAACTGGGGCCCATATCAAAGGTGAATCCCTGTTCTATCAATTGCTGTGCCCTGCCTCCGGGTCCTTCATTCTTCTCAATAACAGTGACATTCCATCCTTCTTTAGCCATATATGAGGCCGCCGAAAGACCGGCAAATCCGCTGCCAATTACTATTGCTTTCTTCTTTTCCAAATTTTTATTAATAACGTTTTATCTGGTCCTTGAGCAATTTTCTGGCAAAATGTATCCTGCTTTTCACTGTTCCCAGGGGTTCTGATAATGCGTCAGAAATTTCATTGTATTTGTAGCCATCAAAGTATAACAAAAAAGGCGTTCTGTAAATTTCCGGCAGTTCATTTATTGCCTGTCTTATTTCTTTGGTGTTGATGTTCGTCTGTGCATCATTCTGAACAATGGCTTTGGGTAAGCTGGCATGTTCACCCGAACCCGAAAGGGCATCACTGTTATAAATTACCCGCTGCTTCGATTTTCTGCGGTAGTCATTAATAAAAATGTTCCGCATGATGGTAAATAACCAAGCCCGGATATTGGTGCCAACATTATATTTGTTGTGATTGGACAATGCCTTGTACAGCGTTTCCTGGAACAGATCATTGGCTTCATCGCTATCCCTCGTAAGGCTGATAGCAAATGGTTTTAGAAAATCCTTGTTGTGTAAAAGTAATGCGGAGAATTCCTGTACTGACATTTTGTTTAAATTTTGATACAACAAAGTTAAACAAAATACTTTCATATAAACAAATTTTTGTTTAATTATTTTAAAAAATGATTAAACAAAATATATATAGAACTGCTTTTTTTAATTGGAAAGATAGCTGATTACCTCTTGCACAGAGTGCATAAAATGGATATTGGGAAGCTCAGACTGATCATATTTTCTTGGCAAATGACCGGAAACTACAACAGGAGTTCCTGAAAAACAATTACTTACCTCCATTATGTATTCCGGAAAGTTTTGCCCGTTAATGACAGTGGTCAGGTGCATGAAGGCAATATCCGGCTTTTTTAAGTTCAGTACAAATACGGCATCCTTAAGCGGAACATTTGCGCCAAGATATATGGTTTCCACACCCCTGGAACGTAATAAGTAATTAATATATAAAAGCCCAATTTCATGATGTTCACCTTCCGGGAGAAAAAGAAGAATGGTTTTCTCAGGTCTTTCAATTGCAGGGCAGTTATCAATTCCTACAATTAATTTCTGCCTGATCATATTTGAAACGAAGTGTTCCTGTGCCGGGTTAATTCTTCCTGTTTGCCATAACAGTCCAATTCTTTCAAGAAAAGGAAAGATAATCATGGTAACGGTGGCTTCCATCCCCTTTTCTGCAATATGCTCTCTCAGTACGGTATCAAAAGCATACACATTCAGGTCAACCATCAATTTTACCAACTCGTTTATTGTCCGCTCAGTAACAGACCCGGCCGTATTGAGTTCAATTATCTTAGCAGAAATTTCCGCCGGATCCATCTTATCCAGCTTTGAAACCTTAAAACCATTTTTGTTAAGAAGTGAGATATTGAGGATGGTCTTTAATTCCTCATTGGAATAGTTACGGATATTAGTATCAGTCCGCTGGGGCTTCAGAAAGCCATAACGCTGCTCCCAGATACGTATGGTATGAGCTTTAATTCCCGAAAGATTTTCCAAATCCTTAATGGTAAACATCTCCATAATTGGTTACTACAAAAAAAAAACCGAAAAGTTCAGCAAATCAGAAAAAACTATAAACTGGCATTAATCAGTTTACCAGAATCCAGCAGTTTCTGAAAAACAGTATTGGCTGTTACAGTGTGAAGCCCGTCAAGGTGCCTGAACCCGTGAAGGTCGGTTCCCACCAATTCATAATATCCTTTCTTTACAAGATAATTCGCCAGTTCCTGCTGCGATTTTCCATAGTGCCCCGCCAGCGACAGGGCATTCAACTGGAAATAACAACCAGTTGCCTTCAGTTCATCGTACAGTTCTTTATTTCCTTCAAGGTAAATGTACCGTTCAGGGTGGGCAATTACCGGCAGATAGCCCTGCATCTGCATTTCAAACAATACATCCTTTAATCCCCGTGGCTCATACGCCATCGAAAATTCGCAGAGCACCATATTATCTTTTATCGTCAGCAGCTTTTCGTTTTGCTGTAACAGATCATCCACATGTTCATCAAGGAAATATTCGGCAGCAGCATATATCTCGGCCTCAATTCCTGCATCTGCGATAGCCTTTCTTACCTGTTCCAGCTTTTCCAAGATGATGGTGGGAGTATTCCGGTACATATCCCACATGATATGCGGTGTGGTGATGAATTTGGTATAGCCCAATTTCATCATCCCTCTTATAAGCTCAATGGTGGTATCCATATCCTTCGAGCCATCATCAATGCCCGGCAGCAAATGCGAATGCATATCCGTTTTCAGCATGCTGAAATCAGCCTTTTCTGTCTGTGCCGCAGTCTTCTTTGATCTGGAAAAAAAATTGAACATATATTCAAAACCGAAGTTAGTCTAATTCAGCAAGCACTGCCGTTCTTTCAGGCAATGAAGGAAATGCCTTATGCACCAGGTCGCTTTTGGGGAACACCACGTACCAGGCCGTAAGAAAGAGGATCATAAAGTCAGTATAAAAATTCCTGTGCTGCTGATACCACACTTCCAGTGCTCCTTTGTATGGCAGAATAATATCCCGGTAGGTTTCCTGCGGGGTCAGTTTGCTTTTCGTAATAATCAGTTCCTCATCCCTAAACACTATAGAGCCAATACCGGTAAGACCCGGCGTAACATTATACACTTTGCTTTTCATTTCATCTGAATACCGGTCGAAGCCCACCTTCATCAACGGCCTTGGCCCTACAAACGACATATCGCCGGTAAGTATATTAATCAGCTGCGGCAGTTCATTGATCTTGCTCTGCCGCAGAAATTTTCCCACCGGTGTTATCCGGGAATCACCACGCATCGTCATATCTCCGTGCCCCATATTCGGACTGTTCTTCAGCATGGTGGCGAATTTCCAGATACGGAAAATTTTGTTTTTGTAGCCCACCCTGTCCTGCCGGTAAAACACTTCATGTTCTCCGGTTAATAACAAAAGGATAATTATTGGAACTAATACCGGCGACAACAGCAACAGTGCTATCAACGAAAAAACAATGTCAAAAAAACGTTTGATGTGTTTGTACATGCTATTTACCCAATGGCTTCTTTTATTTCCCTTGCCACTATTTCCAGTTCTTCATCGGTAATATTTGTTGAACTCGGAATGCTCAGGCAGGTGTTGTAAATATAATCTGAGTTGTCTTTTCTGCTCACATACACACAATCCTTGTACATCGGCAGTTTGTTCATCGGCATCCAGAAACGGCGGCTAAGGATTTTATTGGCATTCAGATGGTCGAGCAACTGCTGCTGCTTATCCGTCTGTATGGTAAACAGCCAGCCATTGGTATTCACCTCCGGCAACTCCTGCTGAAAACGGATATCAGCCACACCACTCAGTTCTTTTTTATAAAAGGCTACAATCTCTTTTTTCCTTTTTATAAAAGAAGGCAACAGTTCCATCTGTCCTACTCCGATGGCTGCCAGCACATTTACCAGGCGGTAATTGTAACCCACTTCATCATGATAGTATTCATCAGCACTGGCCTTTGCCGTAGTGGTTAAATGTTTAGCATGTTTGGCTAAAGCTTCGTCATCGGTTACAATAACACCACCACCACCGGTTGAGATAATTTTATTGCCATTAAAACTGAATGCCGCCAGCGGACTGAACTTTCCGGCACTTACCCCTTTGTATGTTGTACCCAGTGCCTCAGTGGCATCTTCAACAACAGGTAATGGATATTTTTTTACAATGGACAAAAACCTGTCCATATTACACATGTTACCCAGAATATGCACCGGCATGATGGCACCAATGCGGCGGCCATCTTTTATATAGAATAAACTTCCGTCTTTCACATCTGTTTCATTCTCCAGGAACTCTTCAAGCAAATCCAGGTCCATCTGCCATAGCAGCGGATCAGCATCTATCAGCAAAGGCTCAGCACCCACATACTTTATAGAATTAGCCGAAGCCACAAACGTAAGATTGGGCAGGATAACATAATCGTTTTGCTTCACACCGCTTAGCAACAGCGATATATGCAAAGCGGCTGTTCCGTTCACTGCAGCTACACCATACTTTGCCCCGGCAAAATCAGCCACCATTTGCTCAAACTGTGTTACATATGAGCCAACGGAAGATATCCAGCCGGTATCCAGGCAATCTTTCACATACTTCCACTCATTGCCCGCAATGTTGGGAAGGCTCAGTGCAATAAATTTATCATTACTCATACACTAATTTTCCTGATTCAAGATATTGATTGTACCAGTCAACTGTGATTTTTAATCCTTCTTTCCACATCACTTTCGGTTCGTAGCCCAATTGTATTTTCGCTTTCGTTATATCAGGACAACGGCGGCTTACCGACCCCGGATACGTAGGCGCATTTTCAAATTCACCTGTAAAGCCCATCAGTTCGCCGGCATAGTGAATTAAATCGCCAATAGAAATTTCATCCTGTGTGCCGATATGATAAGTTTCCCCGTTTGTTCCGGGCTGTTCCATCGCCAGCACCGTACCCACCACCGCATCATCAATATAACAGAAAGCCCTTGTCTGGTCATGGCCATATACCTTAAACGGATTTTCTCCTTTGCGGTAGCGGACCACCAGGTGCGGAATAACATGCTTGAAGCCCATCCTCGGGCCATACACATTATGATAGCGGACAATGGTTGTTTCAAAACCAAGAATCCTTGCATAGTTTAAAAAGCCAGACTCACCCAGCATCTTTGTTACTGCATACGTAAACCGTGGGTGACCAATTTCCTGGATGCACAACGGCACTTCTTCCGGTGTGGGTGTGGTATAACCAAATGCTTCAATAGTGCCTGCGTAACATTCGCTGGTGGAAGTAAAAAGCACCTTACCCACTTTACTGCGGCGCACCCATTCCAGTGTGTTATAGATCAGTGCTGTGTTGATGCGGATAATTTCATGCGGAATGGAATTTGCATTATCCACTCCCACTACCGATGCCAGCATATACAACTGGTCATACGCATCATCAAGCTGATTATATGTGGCAGGGTCAGTAAAATCGCCGGCCACCACTTTGATGCCATGCTTATTCACCAGTTCCGTAAAATGTTCATCCTGTTTGCCGCGGGCAAAATTATCGGCAATAGTCAGTTCATAATCCCTATTCTCAGCAAGGTATTTGGTGATGTTAAAACCAATAAAACCTGCTCCGCCTAATAGAAGTACTTTTTTCGACATAATGTATTGCTAATCCTGTTTAATAAAATAAATGGTTTGACTATAGTTGGCTATCGCCAGCAATGCCCTATAAATATATTGACACGACTGCACAGCGCCATCTGTATTTATAAATTCTATATCATCTTCGGGTGTATGATACTGCGGATAACCACCAGTATGAAAACCCAGCACCGGAATCTTTTTCTTATAAAATGAAACATGATCTGAGCCGCCCACTCCGCCTGCAATGACGATTGTGTTTAACCCGCTGCCATTACCCAGGTTTTTCAGTAAGGTCTCGCCACCCGGAAATGTACCGGCACCGCCCATATACAATTGCTTCTCTGCATTCAGGCAGCCCAGAATATCCATATTTATCATCAGCTTAATGGCAGTATCTGGCACCGGCAGGTGATTGGTAAAATATTTTGAACCCACCAACCCTTCTTCTTCTCCGCTGAAAGCGATAAAAATTATACTCCGCTTATTCAATTTAGCCCTGCTCACTTCTTTTGCGATACACAGTAAAGCGGCTGTACCCGAAGCATTATCAATGGCCCCGTTATGAATGGCCAGCGTATCCGGCTTTTTTGAACCTGTTCCTTTTCCTCCCCATCCCAGGTGATCGTAATGAGCACCTATTACAATGTATTCGTCTTTTAACATTGGGTCGCTGCCGGGCAGGTATCCAATTACATTATTCGTAAGAACAGAATCCTGCGAAACAGAATTGGTTTGCTTTTTTATGTTTACATAGAATGGCTGATAATAATCCGGATGCCACTGTGTTAAACCAAACCTCTTAAATTGTTTACGTATGTATGCTGCCGCCCGGTCATTTCCGTTGGTACCCGGAAATCTTCCTTCCAGTTTATCATCAGCCAGGAACCGGATATGCCTATTATACTGGTTTGCCGAAATCCCGTTCTGGGCAATACCGTTACTTGTGGTAACGACAATCAATATCAGTATGGAAATGCAGATTCTCAATGTC
>CALLZY010000215.1 GCA_937858715.1 uncultured Chitinophagaceae bacterium
TTCAAACAGCATCCCGGGCAAATATGTGTATCTACTTACTAAAGAGTGGAATGGTGATGGACAAATATAGTAGAATACAGATAACTCGAATGACTGAAAAGTTGAAGCAAATACAATAATTATTCGACCTTGTATTATTCTTACAGCAGAATCTTTTCGATATAACAAACTTGCCTGGTCAGTAACGTATATGAAAATAAACGAATAATGAGAATTAAGTTATATATTATTGGCTTAATATACTTATTTATATTTTGTATAAACTGTGATTACAAAAGAGGAATCGAAAAAGTGCTAATCAACAATTGTTACTGGGATATTTGTGACAAAGAGAATAATTACAACGGTAATTACAGTTGGAAATTCTCATCACAAGGAAAATGCCAGTATTTTTCATACAATTATAGTAATGGGGAAAAAAGGAGTGTTAGTATTTATAAAGGTGGAAGGCCAGATATTTGGAGTATAAAAGAAGATACTTTAAATGCAAGATTTACGAAATTAATTATTAAGCGATATAATTCAGATACAATTTTCTTAATCGGCTATAATTCTAATGATAAAATTATGCTTATTAAAAATTGTCGAAATTATGTCGTAGAGTAAAGTTAATCGTAGAGAAAAAAAATCTACTGCACTATCACCTCATTTATCACTTTCTGCTGAAGTGCTTCATTAACCCGCTGCTTTATTTTTTCTTTCTGGTATTTTAGTTCGTTTTTAAGCGGGGCAACAGAGGTCGAGATAATCAGTTTGTCTCCGATAATCTGCAATTTATCAGTATAACGGGCAATGGTCTTTCCCATAATTTCCTCCCACACATCTTCAATCTGCAATGACTGGATGCCGCCTTTAATCCTGCTTCCTTTCAGAAATTCCTGCATTGCTTCTTTTATAGAATATTCACCCATGAGGTAAAGTTAGAAATTTGAGGTTGAAATACCGGAAGGGGCATGCTTACAAGTTAATAAGTTCAAATGACCCGCCCAGTGCTTTGAAATGTGAAGCTAACCTTTCTTCATTTGTATCTGTTATAAAAACCTGGCCGTCGTTTTCATTGCAGACTTTATGCAGCAGCCGTCCAATCCTGTTTTCATCTAACTTTTCAAACACATCATCCAGTAAGAGGAGAGGGGCAAAACCTTTCTCTGTTTTCAGCACTTCCATTTCTGCCAGTTTCAAGGCAAAAAGGAGGCTTTTACGTTGCCCTTGCGAAGCAATGCCCCTGAACTCTTTTTCACCCATCAGAATATCCAAATCATCTCTATGAATACCGGAGGTGGTACGTTGCGCCAAACAGTCTTTGTTCCTATTTTGCTTTAGCCATTCAGCTATGGGCTGTTGCAGCATTTCTGATTCGTATACTAAACTTAGTTCCTCCTGCTTTTGGGCAATATCAGTGTAATATTTGTTTGCCAGCGGCAGAAAAGAATGCAGAAAATCTTTCCTCCTGCTAAAAATGAAATTGCCAGGCAGTTCTAATTGGCTGTCCAAAACATCCAGCAACTGAAAATCCTTCCGGCCACTTTCTGCAAATTGTTTGAGTAATGAATTTCGCTGTTCCAGCACTTTTTTGTAAGTAATCAGGTGCTGCATATAAGCAGCATCAACCTGGCAGAGTATCGAATCCAGGAAACTGCGGCGTTCCCGGCTGTCGCCAGTAACTAAGGCTGCATCATCCGGGGCTATTACCACACAAGGGTAGCGGCCTACATGCTTGGAAAACTTATCATAAGGCTCGCCATTCAGCAAGAACTCCTTTTTCCCATTCTCCCGCAGGATACAGACTGCAGTTTCCTGGTTACTATTGAGGCTAAACTGACCTTCAACCCGAAAACCACTTGCCCCGTTCAGCACATTTCCCCCATCAGTCCGGGAGAAGTAACTCTTTGTAAAACAGAGGTAATGAATAGCATCCAGCAGGTTTGTTTTGCCCACTCCGTTGGCTCCATGAATGCCAGTAACCCTTTCAGCAAAACTGAACTTTCTTTGCGGGTAATTCTTGAATTGGTATAGCGATATTTGGTGCAAACGGAGCATCGGCTGCAAGTTAGGAGGGTTGGTTCAACCGGCAATGAACAAAACCAGCTAAAATCAGGTCTAATTCTGTCAGAATTAGAGGACTGTAATCCTTTACTGGATGGCCAAAATTCACATCTTTCCCTTAATTTTGCGGCCTGCCTGAATAAACCGGGTGGAATCAAATTTTAAAGCAGTGGCATCAAAATTTTCTAAAGAAACATATCTCTACTGGTACGAGTTAATGCAACTCATCCGCCAGTTTGAACTGATGGCTGAAGAAAAATACAAAATGGAAGGTAAAATCCGTGGATTTTTCCATTCATACGTAGGTCAGGAAGCAATCGCTGCTGGTTGTATCACTGCCACAAGGCCTGAAGATTCTTTTATTACTGCTTACCGTGACCACGGATTGGCTATTGCCAAAGGCGTATCCGTTAACAGTTGCATGGCCGAACTTTATGGTAAGGCTACAGGTTGTGCCAAGGGCAAAGGAGGAAGTATGCACTTTTTTGGTAAAGATGTAAATTTCTATGGAGGTCATGGCATTGTTGGGGCACAAATAGGAACAGGTGCAGGATTGGCATTTGCTGAACAATATCGTGGCACTGATAATGTAGCTTTGGCGTTCTTTGGTGATGGAGCTTCACGTCAGGGCATGCTGCATGAAACTTTTAACCTGGCCATGCTCTGGAAGCTGCCGGCAGTTTTCATTTGCGAGAATAATAACTACGCCATGGGAACATCGGTACACCGTACTTCCAACGTAATCGATATTTACAAACTGGCTGATGCTTACGAAATGCCGGCTGATACAATTGATGGCATGAGTGCTGAAGCCGTGCATGAAGGGGTGAGCAGGGCAGTGAAAAGGGCAAGAGAAAAAGGTGGACCGACCTTAATAGAAATTAAAACTTACCGCTATAAAGGCCACTCTATCAGCGACCCGCAGAAATACAGGACTAAGGATGAAGTGGATGAGTATCGCAGCAAAGACCCGATAGAGATGGTATTGCATACCATTTTGAAAAACAACTTTGCTACAAAAGAAGAAATTTCAGCGATAGATAAAAGGGTGGATGACATAGTTGTTGAATCAGTAAAATTTGCAGAAGAAAGCCCATGGCCGGATGACAGCGAAGTGCTGAAAGATATTTATGTTGACAAGAACTATCCTTTTATAGTTGACTAATTTAAAAACCCAATTTGTAAAACGAATCATTTTATATGTCAGACAAGAAAATTGTGCAGGAGCAGGAAACAAGTGAAGCAGTGATTGCCAAAGCCAAAGATTTTTGGAGCAAGTATGGAAAAATTTTGACCATTGCCAGTATAGCTGTAATTGTTATTGCAGGTGGCTGGTTTGGTTACAAAAAATATGTAAAAGAGCCTAAGGAAACCAAAGCTGCTGAAGTGATGTTCAAAGCTGAGCAATACTTCGGCATGGATTCTGTAAACCTTGCCTTAAATGGCGACGGCCAAAGCTGGGGTTTTCTGAAAGTGATAAACAAATATGGAGGTACTGAAGCAGGAAACAGGGCTAATTTCTTTGCAGGAGCCTGCTACATTAAGCTCAACGAAAACGAAAAAGCAATCAAGTACCTGAAAGCTTTCAGCAGCAGTTCAAAGCCGGCTCAGGCAAGGGCTTATAAACTCATAGGTGATGCCTATGGCGATATGGGCAAATACAAAGATGCTTTTGAGTATTACAAAAAGGCTGGCCATCATTTTGAAAAAGACGAGTTTGGTTCGGCCGATGCATTGTTTATGGCTGCTTATCTTGCTCAAAAGCACCTGAACGATACAAAGAGTGCAACAGAACTTTATAAAGAAATCAAAGAGAAATTTCCCAGGACAGAACAGGCTGCACAGGCAGAAACATACCTGGCGCAAATGGGAGTTTACAACACTAACGAGTAATTATGGCTGAAATTAAAAACAGTAATCTTCTCGATATTGATACAGGCATTCTGAAAAAGGATGCCTGTGTTGTTTTGGTGAAAACTGAATGGAACGCTGCAATTGCCGACCAGTTGGAAAGAGGCTGCATTGCACAACTTGAAAAGTCGGGGGTTAAAGAAATAATTGTTCTCACTGTGCCAGGTGCTGTTGAAATTCCGTTTGCGATAAAAAGCTATTGGGAAAATGCAGCCAAAAAAGATAAACCGGATGCTTTTATTGCACTGGGATGTGTAATTAAAGGCGATACGCCGCATTTTGATTACGTATGCAAAATGGTGGCAGAAGGTGTAACGCATCTTAACCTGATGCTGCCGGCACCAACTATTTTTGGTGTGCTTACTGTGAACACAGAAGAGCAGGCAATGGAACGCATTGGCGGTAAACATGGCCACAAAGGAGAAGAGGCTGCAATTACTGCCCTGAAAATGATTACATTAGCAGAAAGTTTCAAATAAAAAGGAAGTGAACGTACAGTTATTTATACCCTGTTTTATAGACCAGCTCTATCCAGAAACGGCTTTCAATATGGTGAAAGTACTGGAGAAAGCCGGATGCAATGTCCATTATAATACAGATCAAACCTGTTGTGGTCAGCCAGCATTTAATGCCGGTTTCTGGGATGATTCTAAGAAAGTCTGCACCAAGTTTATTAAAGATTTTAGTAGCAGCGATGTTGTGGTTGGCCCCAGCGGAAGTTGTGTAGGCTTTGTAAAACAGCACTACACAAAACTTTTCGACAATTCATCTTTACATAATGAGGTGAAAGATTTGTGCGGAAGAATTTATGAGTTCACCGATTTTTTAGTGAATGTGCTGAAGGTTGAGGACTTTGGCGCTTCATTACCGGGCAAAGCTACTTACCATGACAGTTGTGCTGCCTTGCGGGAATGTGGTATAAAGAAAGAACCAAGAAGACTCCTCGCTAATGTAAAAGGACTTGAGCTGATTGAAATGGCAGAAAATGATACCTGCTGTGGATTTGGCGGCACATTCTCTGTAAAGTTTGAACCCATTTCAGTAGGTATGGCCGACAACAAAGTGGATAATGCAATGGCTACCGGTGCTGAATATTTAATTTCTACCGATCAATCCTGCCTGATGCACCTTCAGGGCTATATTAAGCACAAAGGTTACAACCTCAAAACCATGCACATTGCAGATGTGCTGGCAAGTGGGTGGTAAGATTTCAGAAACAAAATCATCTCTGCATGGCTTATTGGTTAATTAAATCAGAACCCTTCAAATATTCGTGGGAGCAATTAGAGAAAGATAAGAAGACCTTTTGGGATGGAGTAAGAAACTATGCTGCCCGCAATAATCTGAAAGCAATGAAGAAAGGCGACCTCGCATTTTTCTATCACAGTAATGAAGGGGTGGAAATCGTTGGCATTGCCAAAGTAGTGAAAGAAGCCTACCAGGATCCTACTACTGATGAAACTGCTTGGGTAGCTGTTGATTTTGCACCACACAAAAAACTGAAAAAGCCGGTTACTCTTGTACAAATAAAGGCAGAACCCAAACTTGCAGAAATGGCATTGGTACGTTTAGGCCGCCTTTCTGTTCAACCCGTTACAGAACAGGAATGGAAAATGGTGATGCAAATGGCAGGGGAGAAGTGATTATTTCGACATCATATGGAATAAGTCATCTTAATAAACATTACCAAAGATTCTTCAAATGACAAGTTTGTTGTTCTTGACAATTCGTTTGTGTAAGCATTAAATGCAGTAGTAAATTCGAGTAAAGTATCGTTCTTTCCATTTTTTATAATGATATTATGTCCTGCGACAAGAGCATTTGCTATATTGTGCTTATTGGTATGTTTGAATTTTTCGTTCAACGATAATATTAATTCACTAAAAAGTCTAATTGAAACTTGCGTAGGGTTATCAGTTTTATCATTGATAATTGCCAATTGCAACTCTGGCGAGTCCCTTAAGTCTTTTTCTATTTTATTATCCTCAATCGAAGTCGTATTTGATTCCTTCAAAAAGAAGTAAATAACAAGGAGGGTTCCTATAAGGAATAAAAAAACTTTATAACCGTTGAACAGTGAACTATAAGTATTCCTATTGGTAGTTTTAGTCAATCTTGTCATTATTCAAATACTTTATCATCAATCTACCTTAAACGACTTGCGGTGATACCTTGTAACTATGTTCGGGTCTGGGAATAAAGTAATCTTCGCTTCATTTTTTCCTTCGTAAGGAATAGTTGAAAGAACATATTTAATACTCTCTAATCTTGCCCGTTGTTTGTTATTTGCTTTTACAATAATCCAGGGGCTGTAGCTGGTATGTGTCTTGCTGAACATCTCGTCCTTGTACTCAGTGTATTTGTCCCACATCTTTTGTGCTTCCATATCAACAGGGCTCACTTTCCATTGCTTTAATGGGTTTTCTAATCTTGATTTAAAGCGGCGGAGCTGTTCTTCTTTCGAGATAGAAAACCAGAATTTAATCAGGATGATACCGTCTTCATACAACATGTGTTCAAAATCCGGCACCTGGTTCATAAAAGTCTGGTATTGGCTTTCGTTGCAAAATCCCATAACCGGTTCTACTACGGCACGGTTATACCAGCTCCTGTCAAAAAAAACAATCTCACCTTTATTTGGTAATTGCCGTACATACCGCTGAAAATACCATTGTCCGGTTTCTTCCTCAGTTGGTTTAGGCAAAGCCACCACCCGGATAGTACGGGGATTAAGATGTTCAGTAAACCGCCTTATGGTTCCGCCTTTGCCGGCAGCATCCCGGCCTTCAAAAATAATTGCCAGCCTTATGCCTTTGTGTTGTACATAGCGTTGAAGTTTTACCAGTTCTATCTGCAATTGCTCCAGTGTTTCTTCATACCTGATTGTACGTAACACTTTTGCAGGGTCAGCATTTTTCTTTTCGTACAATGCCACCAGGTCGTCTTTTGTACGGAGATTTTTCAGCTCTGTAAGTGAAATATAAATTTCAGGCTCTGGTTCTTTATCAGCCTCTCCATTATCAGAAAGTTCAGATTCTCTTATCACAGATTGAATTTCTTCTTGCAGCGGATTGTGTTCATTTACTTTATTTTCTAAAACTCCATTTTCGTTATCCATATGAAAGGCTGTTTAATATATACAAGATAATAAGATTGTATTAATATTCCGAAAAAACAAAAGGCTTTCTGTAAGGTTCTAAATATCATTTGTGAAAGCATTTTCACATTTACAAAAGGTTACCTGATTGTACCTGACGGTATAAATAACCGTATCTCACATTATTAATTCAAAAGTATAGCCATGAAAAAAATTCTTATCGGGCTGCTCATTGTGGCAGCCGCAACAGCCGCTTATTTCTTTTTGTACAAGAAAGACATAGACAAACCTGCTCAACAGGCAACAACCCAGGAACTTATTATCGGGAAATGGAAAACCAGTTCAGTTCTGCCTGTTACGGACAGCCAGATGACATTTTACAATTACGATTTTCAAAAAGAAGGGAAACTGTTCCGCTCCGTTTCTGACTCGGCACAAGCTGATACACTTCTTTATGAATGGAATAAGGCAGGGGAACTGCTGATAAAGAGCAATGCATCTGATACAACAGCAAAAATATTTGTAACCACATTTACAGGAAATGACAGCCTGACTTTAAAGACGGACAGTTTAAGTATGTTGCTGGTAAAACAGAAGTAACCAACAATCCCGCCAACAGGCGGGATTGTTTTATGTAATAATAAACTGATTGCATCTAATAATCATTAAATAATTGCCATGAAAAGATTAGTAATTGCAGTAGCAGCAATGCTGCTTATAACTCTTGTTGCCTGTGATCAGCAGAAAAGAAGTCAGAATACAAAATCACAGGAAATGACTATTCAAAAAATTGAAATGAGGAAACCTTCATCAACCAGTGATGAAATCTTAAGCCGAACGATTCCGGTGGAGGCAAACAAAGGATTATATGATAACATTTCAATTGAGCCGCAAAAACTTACAGATACAGAAACCGGCAAAAATGAAGTTTATAATACAGAAGATTATGACAACATTGTCAAAAACAGATTTTTGGCTACAACACAAAATCCGCTTTCCACTTTTTCAATTGATGTTGACAAAGCAGCATATGCCAACGTAAGACGATATCTTGATAATGGAACCCTGCCACCAGCGGGTGCTGTACGCATCGAAGAAATGGTTAATTATTTTAAGTATGATTACCCGCAACCGGATAATGATGTTCCGTTTTCTGTAAATACAGAAATATCATCCTGTCCGTGGAACTCACAGCATCAGCTGATTCAAATTGGCCTTCAGGGAAAAGAAATTGCCACTGGGAATCTGCCTTTGTCAAATCTTGTTTTCCTTGTGGACGTATCCGGTTCAATGGAAGATTACAATAAACTGCCACTGGTGAAAGCTTCGATGAATATGTTGGTGGATAAGCTAAGGGAAAATGACAGAGTTGCAATCGTTGTATATGCAGGTAACGCTGGTCTGGTACTTCCTGCTACATCAGGAAATAGCAAAACAAAAATAAAAGAGGCTATAGACAACCTTGAAGCTGGTGGTTCAACTGCAGGTGGAGAAGGCATCAGACTTGCCTATAAAACAGCAAAGGAAAATTTCATAAAGAATGGAAATAACAGGATAATACTTGCAACAGACGGAGATTTTAATATTGGAGTCAGTAGTGATGATGAACTGGTTAGAATGATTGAGCAGGAAAGAAAAAGCGGAGTGTTCCTTTCTGTTCTGGGATTTGGCATGGGAAACTACAAGGATAATAAAATGCAGCAACTCGCAGACAAGGGGAATGGAAACCATTCTTATATTGATAATATAAGCGAGGCTAAAAAAGTGCTTGTTAATGAATTTGGCGGCACACTGTTTACCATAGCAAAAGATGTAAAAATTCAGGTTGAGTTCAACCCTTCAAAAGTACTGGCTTACCGGCTTGTAGGATACGAAAACAGAATGCTTGCAGCTGAAGATTTTAATGATGACATGAAAGACGCCGGAGAGCTTGGAAGTGGCCATACTGTTACAGCTCTGTATGAGGTTATTCCGGTTGGCGTCAAGGATGAGTTTACGAAAACTGTTGACCCGCTTAAATATCAGGTTAACGACAGAAAGATTGCTGTTAACAGCAATGAGATGATGACAATTAAGCTTCGCTATAAGAAACCAGACAGCGATGTAAGCAGGCTGATTAATCAACCGGTGATTGATAATGCTACAGACTTAAAGAATACAACTGATAATTTCAGGTTTTCTGCGGCCGTTGCCGAATTTGGGTTACTGCTTAGAAATTCTGAATATAAGCAACAGTCTTCCTTCAATCAGGTTATAAGCCTTGCCAAATCCTCAAAAGGGTTTGATGAAGAAGGATACAGGGATGAGTTTATAAAACTTGTGCAGTCTGCAATGTCTCTTGCAAGAAAATAGTCAAATAGCTGAAGGCTGGTATTGTGGCATGGAAATGCCCTGAAATATCAGTCTTCAGTTTATATTTGGGAATGAAAAAGAAACTTGTTGTTCTATCCGGTGCGGGCATTAGCGCAGAAAGCGGATTAAAAACTTTTCGTGATAGTGATGGCCTGTGGGAAGGATACGATGTAACTGAGGTTGCCACTCCCCGGGCATGGAAAAAGAACCCTCAACTTGTACTTGACTTTTATAATATGCGTCGCAAAAATGTAGCTGATGCAAAACCCAATACTGCTCATTATGGATTGGCCGAATTGGAAAATCACTTTGATGTTACAATCATTACACAAAACATTGATGACTTACATGAAAGAGCCGGTTCAACTAATATCATGCACCTGCATGGCGAGATATTTAAAATGCGCAGCGAACGGAATTATTCTTTGACACAAGAAATCAGAGGAGATATTCAGTTGGGTGATTTGGCACAAGATGGTGCACAATACAGGCCATACATCGTTTGGTTTGAGGAACCTGTGCCAATGATTGAGGAAGCCATACCAGTAGTAAACAGTGCTGACATTTTTGCGGTTATTGGGACCTCGTTGGTGGTTTATCCTGCAGCCGGACTTGTAAACTATGTAAGAAGAGGAACACCTGTTTATGTTATTGACAAAAAAATACCTTACATCAGTCAGTCGGGGATAATTACGGCTATTGAAAAACCGGCCACAGAAGGAATTGATGAGCTTAAGAAACTGCTTATTGGTTAATTTTTGATTCAATGAAAGCGATACCATTTTCTTTTAATTCCGCAAGTACAGGTATATATATTTCTTTTTGGGTTGGAACATGAAGACCTTTTATATTAATCTTTCCGTTTAATAGAAGTTTAGTGGCAATACCCAATGGCAAACCCACTGTTTTTGCCATTGCTGTCCGCAAACTGTCATCTCCTTTAACTACGAGGCTGCTTTTGAGTTCTCTCTTTTTACCTTTCAGTTCATATTCAATTTCATGCAGCATTAATATCATGTCTTTGTCATCATGGCGCAGGGAGAGCTTTTTTTCAATGGCTAACTGTAAAATATCCGCAGCAGAGCAATGGCCTTTGTTTACGATGGTTTCATCGTCATCAAGTCCGAGGAAGAACAACTGTTTTAGAGTCAGGTTTGCTTCATGCATTTTTTGGGCAAGGTAGAAAGCTGCCCTGTTTTTTACTTCATCAATTTCTATTTCTTCAAGATTACCTTTATTATCGGCAGTTACAAAAGAATCCGGCACTTCTTCACCTTCGGACTCAGCTTCGCTTTCTGCTTCTATCAGGTTCTGCAGTTTTTCAAGCATACTTTTGGTATCAGCCAAACGTTCAGTCAATTTTTGGTCGAGCCATTCACTAAAGCCATGTTTGTCCATATGCTCTTTAAAAAGCTGTTTTAACGTTTTCCCATCAGAGTCATACTGCAGGGTTTCATCTGTGAGTTTTAGTTCAATAATATTCTTCCAGCCATACATAAAATCGGGGTGTCGTAATGTGGTGCGGACAAAAGTGGGAGTATCAGCCAGCCCATATAATGAAGTATAGCTCAATGAATCTCTGTTTGGATACCAGCCCCAAAATCCATTTTGGGGTACCTCAACAAACCTGTTAGCATTAAAAAGTTCCTCATAGGTCTGATTCCATTCAATTCCATTCTCTCTGTAATGTGCTCCCGCTTTGCCGGCCATCACAATATTGCGTGGGTTCCAGCTTATTTTGTAGTGCCACGGATTATCATCGCTTTCAGGGGCAACAAGCCCTCCGCAGTGAGATTTAAATGAAGTTATCCGGCCACCTTTTTCATGTATATCATCAATAATCTGCATTGCACTCATATGGTCAATACCAGGGTCCAGCCCCATCTCATATAAGAAAAGCAGATTGTTTTCTTCAATATCTGTCCTTAATTCTTTTATGGCCTCATCTGCATAAGAAGCAGTCAGTAAATTCTTTTTCAGAAGCAGGCAATCCTTGGCTACCAGTATGTGCAGGGCAGGGGGCAACAGCGAAATGACAATATCGGCATCTGTGATATATTCTCTTCTCTCTGCTTCGTTTACAACATCAAATGAGACAGCTTTTGCATTCGCTGTATTTCCCACTTTTAGGGCAGCAATTTGCAAGTCGGCATCAGCAACTGTGATAAACCAGCTTTCCTTTTCTGACTGGGCAATGAGATAATCGATAAGGACTGTAGCAGATTTACCGGCACCAAAAAGCAATATTTTTTTCATAATGTAAAGTTTCTTCTCTTGCTGAAAATACTGGTTTATCTTTATGGCACAAAAATCAGACTATGAAACATAAAGCTGCTTCCATCGCACTGTTTACATTTTTTACTCTTTTTTCATTAAATCAGATTTTTGCACAAAAAACAAGCTACGGTATAAAAGCCGGAGTTAACCTTTCTACAGTAAATGGTGAAGCATATCCATCGGACACCGTCAAAATGCTTGTTGGATACCATGCGGGTGGCTTTTTAACGATTAAGCTTCCATTCGTTTCAATTCAGCCGGAACTGTTAATTTCAACCGCAGGATCAAAATTCTGGACGAATGATGTTTTGCAGGAAATGAAATTCACATACATTTCTTTGCCAATAATGCTAAAAATAAAACCTCTTAAAGGACTATACATTGAAGCAGGCCCGCAGTTCAGCTATAAAATTGCAGAGGATATCAGCACCGGCAGTCTTAAGGGAATGATTAATAACCTTGATTTATCTGCCGGAGGCGGCATAGGTTTTAGTGCTGGTCCGTTAGGTTTTTACACCCGTTATATGGCAGGTATTTCTAAAGTTGGCGACTTCGATTCTGACAGCCGCCCAAACTTCAAAAATGGTGTCTTCCAGGCAGGTTTATCATTTGTTTTTAAGCGGAAAAAATAACCTGAAAGAGACTGCCGAATACAGGGATTATAAATCACCGTTCTTACTCTGTAAAATCAACTAATTTTCAACTTGTTAAGTAATTAACAATAGTGGATAAAATTCCTCAAAAACAGGCTTTTTTATCAGGTTTTAAGGCCTCAAAAAAGTACATTTGCAGGCATTTGTTTTTACATCAGAAAATGGTTTAAAAACTTGCAAATTTTTACTTTAAAAAGAGGATAACCTTACAATGTCAGAACAGTTAGAACCACAACAGACCAACGACCAGGACAGGATAATACCAGTCAATATAGAAGAGCAAATGAAGACGGCTTACATTGATTATTCAATGTCAGTTATTGTCGGCCGTGCCTTGCCAGATGTGAGAGATGGATTAAAACCGGTTCACAGGCGGGTATTATTCGCCATGAATGAACTTGGCATCAATTATAACAAACCGTATAAAAAATCTGCCCGTATTGTGGGTGAGGTTTTGGGTAAGTATCACCCGCATGGCGACTCATCAGTTTATGATGCCATGGTGCGTATGGCGCAGGAATGGAACATGCGTTATACGATGATTGATGGCCAGGGTAACTTTGGAAACCAGGATGGTGACGGCCCTGCGGCAATGCGTTACACAGAAGCAAGACTGGAAAGGCTGGCTGAGCACATGCTGGATGATATAGAAAAAGACACTGTTGACTTCCAGTTGAATTTTGACGACTCTGAAAAAGAACCAACCGTTCTTCCTACGAGAATACCACAACTCCTGGTAAATGGCTCCAGCGGTATTGCCGTTGGTATGGCTACCAATATGATGCCGCATAATCTTACTGAAGTAATCGATGGTTGTGTTGCCTACATAGACAACAAAGAAATTACCATTGATGAACTGATGCAGCATGTGAAAGCTCCTGATTTTCCAACTGGCGGCCTGATTTACGGAATGGAAGGAGTGAAAGCAGCCATGCACTTCGGCCGTGGCAGGGTGGTGCTTCGTGGCAGGCTTTCTGTGGAAACAAAACCAAGCGGCAGGGAGCAAATTATTATTACTGAAGTTCCATACCAGGTAAACAGGGATGCTTTAACCAACAGAATCGGAGAGCTTGTTAATGATAAAGTGATTGACGGAATTGCCCATGTAAATAACGAATCGAACCAGAAAGAAGGAACAAGGGTTGTTATTGATCTGAAAAGAGATGCTATTGCAAACGTTATCATCAACCAGTTATACAAACTGACTGATTTGCAAACTTCTTACGGCATCAATAATGTTGCCATTGTGAAAGGCAGGCCCAAAACACTCAACCTGAAAGACCTCATCAGTGAATTTGTTGAGTTCAGGCATGAGGTGGTGGTTCGTCGCACAAAATTTGAGCTGAAAGAGGCAGAAAAAAGGGCACATATTTTAAGAGGTTATCTTATCGCTCTTGACCATCTTGATGAAGTAATCGCATTAATTCGCAGTTCCTCCACACCTGAAATTGCAAAAGAAAACCTTATTAACGCCGGATGGGGATTAGATGAAATCCAGGCCAAAGCCATTCTCGAATTGCGCCTGCAACGCCTTACCGGAATGGAAAGGGAAAAAATAAAGGAGGAATATGATGAGCTGATGAAGCTGATTGCCCATCTGAATGAGTTATTGTCAAATGAGGGCATGAGGTTCGACCTGATAAAAAAGGAACTTACCGAAATTAAAGACAGGTTTGGCGATGCCCGTAAAACAGAAATCACATACCTTGATGATGAGGTAAAAATCAAAGACCTGATTAAGGAAGAAGATGTGGTAATAACCATTTCTCACCTGGGTTATATAAAACGTACTCCGGCAGATGAGTTCAGGGCACAGCGACGTGGCGGCAGGGGAGTGATGGGAGGAAAAACAAGGGACGAGGATTATATCGAACATCTATTTGTAGCTTCCACACACCACACTATGCTCTTCTTTACTGAAAAAGGAAGGTGCTACTGGCTGAATGTATATGAAATTCCGGAAGGAGAGAAAACAGGTAAAGGCCGTGCCATCCAAAACCTGATGCAGTTGCCACCTGATGATAAGGTAAAAGCTATCATTGATGTTAAAGATTTGAAAGACGAAGAGTTTGTAAAAGCTCATAACATTGTTCTTTGCACTAAGAAAGGAATCATTAAGAAAACAGAACTGGAAGATTTCAGCCGCCCAAGACAAACAGGCGTAAATGCCATCACAATTATTGAAGGCGATGAATTACTTGATGCTAAACTTACTGATGGCAGGTCTGAAATTATGATTGCCGTGAAAAGCGGACGGGCCATTCGTTTCTCCGAGGAAAAAGTAAGGGCAACAGGCCGCGGTGCAATTGGTGTTGCAGGTATTGAAGTAGATGATGAAAAAGACGAAGTAGTCGGCATGATTTGTGTAAACCCTGAGACAGAGGCATCTAGAACAGTGCTGGTGGTAAGCGAAAAAGGATTTGGAAAAAGAACACCAGTAGATGAATACCGTTTTACCAACAGGGGAGGAAAAGGTGTAAAGACAATTAATGTTACTGAAAAAACCGGTTCGCTGGTTGGCATACTGGATGTGGCAGAAAAAGAAGACCTGATGATCACCTGTATCAGCGGCGTTACCATTCGGATGCCTGTAAGCGGTATAAGTGAACAGGGAAGGGCCACACAAGGTGTAAAACTGATAAGATTAGATGAAGGTGATGAAATTGCCGCCATCACCAAACTGGATGACCAGGAAGACAACAACGGTAATGCCAGCAATGAAACAGAGGATGCACAAAATAATACTGACGCAACTGAAAACGGGGAAAAATCATCTTCCGGGGAGTAATGAAACAATAGTTTTGCAAAAATTTGAATTAACTAACATCAAATAACAATGAAAAAGACCCTTCTTGCCGTAGTAGCATTGAGTTTCCTGGTAACTTTTGCCGGAGCTCAAAACGTTGAATCAATTAAGACCCTGCTCACACTGAGCCAGTTCAAAAAAGCAAAAGAAGATCTGGACAAAGCAATGGGCAATGCTAAATTTTCCGCTAAGGCCGAAGCTTATATGCTGAAAGCTGGTATTTATGCAGCACTTTCATTAGACGAAGAATACAAGAACAAACCGGAAGGGAACCAGTTGTTAACCGATGCTTTTGCAGCTTACAACAAATACAAAGAGATGGATAAAGAGCAGAAACTGGTTGATGATGGCATTTATCAAAATACACCGATAAACCTGTACTCAAGCTATTACAGTGCCGGTTATTACGATTATACCAAGAAAAACTGGAAAGACGGGTACGAAAAACTGAAAACTGCCGTTGAACTTTCTGACTATCTTATTGGAAAAAAATTAATTAGCGTTGCTGTTGATACCAATGTTCTGATTCTTGCAGGCATCACTGCCGAACAGGGAGGCAATAAACCAGAAGCAACAACTTATTACAGCCGTTTAGCTGATGCCAAAGTAGGCGGTGCGGATTTTGAAAGCGTTTACCAGTTCCTGGTAAACTACTATTTCACACATAAGGAAATTGAAAAATTCGAAAAGTATAAGAAAATTGGTGCTGAATTATACCCCGGAAGTGAGTATTTCAAATACGATAAGATAGATTTTGCTGTAGGACTTGAAACAGATTTTTCAGCCAGGGTTAAGGCCGTAGAAGAAGTATTGGCTACCGATCCTGATAATGTTAAAGCCAACCAGATTTTAGGAGAACTGATTTATGATACCCTTGACAGCCAGAAAGAAGGTGCAGTAATGCCCGAAAATGCCGAGGAACTGGAAAAAAGGATGATTGTGGCCTTCAACAAGTCGTTTGCAGGAAAATCAGATACAATCATTTCTCAGCTATTTCTTGCTGACCATTTTTATTTTAAATCCCAGAAAGTCAACGATAAAAGGGCTGCTCATGCCAAACAGATTGGCGCCAAGCCGAAACCCACACCTGAAGACCTGAAGAAAAGGGCAGACCTTGATAAAGAGTATGACGATGTTTTTGAGCAACTGAGAGGTCCGTCTGAAAAAGCTGCTGCTTTTTATGCTGCTCACGGCACTCTTACTGCCAGGGAAAAACAGCAATACAAAAAAGTAATCGGATACCTTTCTGATGTGTATTTAAATAAGAAAATATTTGCTAAGAACTCTGCCGACAAAGCAAAACTGGCTAAAAATGCTGCGGATGCAGCAAAATACACAGCTGAGCAAACAAAATATGCTGCGGAAGAGAAGAAGTGGAACGACCTGTACGAATCAATACACTAAGAACTTTCTAAAGAGCCACTAAGTGGCTTTTTAGTCTTTTACGTTATTTAACATAATGTAAATTATAAGAAATAAATCTTAGCTTTGGATTGATAGATAATTATTTATTTTACATCAAATTTTAAGACATGGATTTACAAAATCACTCGAACAGCACTCCTGAACACTTATTTGCGAATCAGACCGTAACAGCTACCCGTTCCAGATCATTTATAGCAAATGTATTTGCGTACATGTTTTTGGCGTTAGGTATTTCGGCCTTTACAGCCTATTTGTTTGCGACTAATCCGGAGTGGCTGATTCCAATTTATACAAACAAACTTTTGGCTTATGCAGTTATGTTTGCGCCTTTGGCATTTGTACTAATAATGTCGTTTGGTTTTAGAAAACTGTCAGCTCCCGTTTTAATTGCTCTGTTTATAATTTATTCTGCTGTAACAGGCTTATCACTAAGTTTTGTTTTACTCGTTTATACAGCGAATTCTGTTTACGCCTGCTTTGCATCAGCAGCTGCCATGTTTGGAATTATGGCCTTCATGGGTTACACAACCAAGCAAGACCTCACAAGTTTTGGCCGGATCATGTTCATGGGGCTTATCGGTATTGTAATTGCCTCGTTAGTCAATTTCTTTCTTCAGAACGATACGATGGACTATATCATCAGTTTTGTGGGTGTAATGGTTTTTACAGGCCTCACTGCTTATGATGTTCAAAAACTTAAAAACCTGGGTGCCGGCATTGATGCCGATGGAAATGTACTTGAGGCTGATGCCAAGAAACTGGCTATTATGGGTGGACTAACCCTTTACCTTGACTTTATCAACCTTTTCCTGATGCTCCTTCGTCTTTTTGGAGGAAGAAGGGATTGATATACAATAATATAATTACAAAGGTGGCTCACAAGGCCGCCTTTTCTTTTTACAAGGAAAGATGAACTTACTTGCCGAAATACAAGCCAATCACACCCAGGCGCAAAGGGATAAAATTGTTAGCTGGATTGGAAACAGCCAGCGACGTTTCGATCAGCTTTTCGATATTTTTCTGAGTGGCGGCAATTGTGAATCTCAGAGAGCTTCCTGGCCACTGAGTAATGCAGTAATTGCCCATCCAAAATTTATCATTCCCCATTTTTCTGCCTTAGTGGAAAACCTGGGGAAACCTGGCAACCATGATGCAGTAAAACGAAACTCCCTGCGACTGCTGGAAGAAGTTGAAATTCCGGAGGATTTTCATGGCGAGGTGATGAATCTTTGTTTCAATTATGTCACATCTATGAGCGAGAAACCGGCTATCAAGGCTTTTTCGCTCACTGTACTTCAAAACCTGGCGAATACCTATCCTGATATTAAACATGAACTGAAAACTATTATTGAAGACCAGTGGGACTATGAGTCGCCGGCCTTTAAATCAAGGGCCAAAAAAATTCTGAAAGCGATAGAAACGGGAAAATAAGATTGTCATACGGGTTACATATTCTGCTTACCGGCATTAACAGTATTAAACTTTTGTTATGATACGTTCTGTTTCTATTTTGTTTGCTGTGGCACTTCTTATCTCTTGTTCTGCTAAGAAAAAAGAATTCAATGGCATCCTGAAACCATCCAATATTTCCAGCCAGTATTTCACCATTGATCCTTCAAAGGATACAACAATACTTACTGCTCATGCTGGCCGTTATTTAATAAACAAAGGAACTTTTGCTACTGATGAGAAAGTAACAATTGAGATTAAAGAAATCTTTACCCCCGATGAAATCCTCCGTTCTGGTTTAACCACTTTATCTGATGGTAAAATGCTGGCAAGTGCCGGTATGCTGTATTTTAATGCAACGGTAAACGGTAAAAAGATTGAGCCTTCTCTGCCAGTAGGAGTATTTATTCCAGGAAATAATCCTGACCCGGACATGAAATTGTTTACAGGTAAACTGCAAAGCGACAGCACAATAAACTGGGTTGATCCAAAAGAAATAACACAGGACACTACAAGGCCGAGTCGGGTAATCACAAAAGATTCTTTAGCAAAATCATCAGTCACAGACACATCAGGAGGCTCTTTTCAGACAGTTTCTGATTGCAATGACACCATTTATGTATCAAAACTGAATACATTTCCTGAATATGATAATGATCAAAGTGACGAAGGCAATGGTACCGAAAACTCAGCTATAGATACAACTAAAGAAGATTCTAACAATGCAAGAAATATAGAAAAAGAAGGTTTTGATTTTCAAATCACGGCAAACGGCTGGTACAATATTGATGCCTTTTTAAAGGATGAAGGCGGTATAGAAAATGTAAAACTGAGTGTTGATGTAAAATCAGATGAAGATATACCCCTGTATATGTACCTCTTTGTCCCCACAGAGAGGGTGATGATTAGTGCTACAAGTAAAAAAGACAACCAGTATTTCTTTTCTTATAATGATGATAAGTCTATACCTCTCCCCTTGCAGCACCGGGCAATTGTTTTGGGCTTCAATAGTTCTGGCAAGCGAATAATGTATGGTGCTGCGGAATTTGTAATCGAAAAAGAACAGGTAATACCCGTGGAGTTAAAAGATATATCGAAACGTGGGCTTATCTACCTGCTTGCCTCAAAAAATCTGAACGGAATTGAAATTGAAGCAATAGAAAAAGAAATGCAGATAGTTCCCTGCGGAGAGCAATCAACTGCCCCTGCTTTGCCTGTGTCGGGAATTGATACAATCCCTAAAAATAATTAAATCACCAAAAGATTAATACAACAGTCTGACTTTGATTGTTCCTTTCACTTCCTTCAAAAGGTTCAGTGCATGTGATGAAATGTTCTTGTTTACATCCAGCACCACATAGCCAATCTCATCATTGGTTTTCAGGTACTGGCCAAGGATGTTAATCTTGTTTTGTGATAATGTAGTGTTGATTTCAGACAGCACACCTGGCATGTTTTCATGTATATGCAAAATCCTGTGGCTTCCTTCCTGTGGTGGTAAGGCCAATGCCGGCACTGTATGAGAGCCAAAGGTTATTCCCTTTTCTAAGTAATTAAAAAGCTTAATACTCACGTCTTCACCGATATTCTGCTGTGCTTCTTCGGTACTGCCACCAATATGTGGTGTAAGGATAACATTCGGCAGGTCCTGCAGCGGCGTTTGAAACCGGTCACCATTTTTTTCTGGTTCCCAGGGAAAAACATCAACAGCTGCTCCGCCTATTTGTCCATCAACAATACAATTGCGCAGCGCATCAAGGTCAACCACTTCTCCCCTTGCGTAGTTTATTAAGATGGCCCCTTTCTTAAAATACTTCAGGTTGTTTTTATTGATGAGATTCTTCGTCTGCTTGGTTTCGGGCACATGCAGGGTTACCACATCTGCTTTGCTGAGTACTTCTTTCAGCGACTTGCCATCTGCAGCATTTCCAAGCGGCAGTTTGGTTTCCACGTCATAAAACAGCACTTTCATTCCCAATGCTTCAGCCAGTACACTCACCTGGCTCCCGATATTTCCGTAACCGATAATGCCTAAAGTTTTTCCTCTCAATTCAAAGCTGCCCTTCGCATCCTTCATCCAGATGCCTTCATGTGCAGCCTTGTTCTTATCAGGTATGCGGCGGATAAGCATGATGGCAAGGCCAATTACAAGTTCTGCGACCGACCTTGTATTTGAATAAGGTGCATTAAACACCACCACTCCGTTCTTTGTAGCAGATTTCAGGTCAACCTGGTTCACTCCAATACAAAAACAACCAATAGCCTGCAACTTCTTTGCCGCAGCAAGAACTTTGGCTGTAATCATTGTCTTGGAACGAATGCCCAGAATATGCACATCTTTCAATTCAGTTATCAGTTCGTCTTCTGTAAGTGCCTTTGAAATTTTATCAACCTTAATATAACCATGCTGCTTAAAATTTTTAACGGCTGAGTCGCTGATATTCTCTAAAAAAAGTATCCTGATTTTTTCCTTCGGAAAACTTGTTTTGCCTGTGTTTGCCATACCACAAATATAAATCCGGCGTATTAACATTTACTCAATCAGTGGGGAAAACTATAGCCGCTGCCGCAATTTCAGGCTTCTATTTTTGCACACACTAAATGAAACTGTTGAAAAGTTATATATGGCCGCTACTAACGGTTGTTATTTCACTTTGTTGCAATATTGCATCAGGTGATAAACACTCCGAAGAGGACTCATTACAGTATTACCCGCCAACCCCGGCTAATATCAGTAAAACCGAGTTCAGAAAGCTTTACAGGGAACTGAATTCTTTTTTTGATACCACACTCCTGAAATCTGGTTTCAATGGCGGTATTCTTGTAGCAAAGGATGGAAATATCTTGTATGAAAAATATGTTGGCAGAACTGATCTGAGAAAAACAGATAGTATTAATCCGGCCACTTCTATACACATTGCTTCGACCACAAAAACATTCACAGCTATTGCCATTCTCCGGCTGGTTGAAGAGAAGAAGCTTTCACTGAACGATTCGCTTAGTAAATTCTTTCCCCAACTCCCCTATCCGGGCATTACTATTAAAATGCTGCTGAACCACCGCAGCGGCCTGCCCAATTACCTGCACTTTATGAGCAACGAAAAATGGGGTGTTGATTCCAACGGTAAATGGAACAGGCAGTTTGCCACCAACCAGGATGTGGTAAAAATGATGATTGAGAAGAAGATTGACAAAGCATGGCCGCCTGATAAAAGATTCAGCTACTGCAATACTAATTACATTCTGCTTGCTCTGATTATTGAAAAGATAACCGGAAAAAGCTATCCTGAATACATGAGGGAAAAATTCTTCGAACCTTTAGATATGAAAAACACATTTGTGTTTACTCTAAAGGACACACTAACCGCCACACCATCTTTTTCATATAAGGGAACATACTGGGATTATGACTTTCTTGATGCCACTTATGGTGATAAGAATATTTACACTACTCCCCGTGATCTGTTGAAATGGGATCAGGCATTATATACAGAACAAATCATCAGCAAGCCTCTCCTCGACGCTGCTTTTTCTGCTTATAGTTTCGAAAGACCCGGAGTTCACCACTATGGATTGGGCTGGCGGCTGCAGTTATTGCCAAATGGAAAGAAAGTCATTTATCATTTTGGCCGCTGGCATGGGTTTAATGCAGCCTTTACCCGCCTGCCTGATGAACATGCCACCATCATCATCCTTGGAAATAAATTTACCCGCAGCATATACAGTGCTGCCCATCATTGCTATGATCTCTTTGGTGATTACCAGCAACAGAAAGTGACTGATGAACCAGAGGCTGACAGTCTTTCTGCTGATGCAAAAAAGAAAAACTGAAATCATAAATTTTACAGAGAAACTTTCAGAACTTTATAGGGATGAAAGTATTAACCGCAGAAGAAATAAGGCAGTGGGATCAGTTTACCATTGCAAATGAGCCTGTCTCTTCGCTGGATTTGATGGAGAGAGCTGCATCTAAGTGTACAGAATGGATTACTGAAAACTACAGAGATATTGAATCTGTATGTATTTTTTGCGGGAAGGGAAATAATGGTGGCGATGGACTGGTGATTGCCAGACTGCTGACGGAACAAAACATTTCGGTTTCGGTATGTATCCTGGAATTTGGCCACAAAGGAACTGACGATTTCCAGGCTAACCTGGCAAGATTGCACCAGTACAACAGTGTCGAAATTTCTTTTATTCAGGCAGTTGAACATTTTCGTCCGCTTCGCAAAGATGTATTAGTTATTGATGCCTTGTTTGGTACTGGGCTCAGCCGCCCACTTGAAGGTGTTACAAAAGAACTAGTTGATTACATAAACCGCTCTGGTTGTGATATTGTTTCCATTGATGTTCCGAGCGGCTTACCAACAGAACTGTCTGCAAAAGGTGCCACCATCATCCATGCCACACACACATTAACTTTTCAATGTTACAAACCGGCTTTTCTTTTTGCAGAGAATGAAACTGTAATTGGCAGGGTTCATTTATTGGACATAGGCCTTCATAAAGATTACCCCGGCACACTTGAAAACCGTTTTGAACTGACTGATGATGAAGTAATTTCTTTAATATACAGGCCACGAAAACAATTTGCTCACAAAGGCCATTTTGGCCATGCCCTCATTATTGCCGGCAGTTATGGTAAAATAGGTGCATCTGTATTGTCAGCAAAAGCCTGTTTGCGAAGTGGTGTCGGCTTACTCACCTGCCAAATCCCCAAATGCGGTTACGATATTTTACAATCTTCTGTTCCCGAAGCAATGGTAATAACCGATTTTAATTCTTCGATAATAACAAAATATGAATCAAGCCTTAAAGCCTATCAGGCTATTGGAACAGGGCCCGGTATTGGCACAGCCTATGAAACAAAACAGTTTTTAAGGGAATTACTGGAAAATGCAGAAAAGCCATTAGTACTTGATGCTGACGCCCTAAACATAATGGCAGAAGAAAAAAGTCTGCTGACCAAAATGCCCCATAATTCCATACTTACGCCACATCCAAAAGAGTTCAGCCGCCTGTTTGGTGAAGCAGCCAATGATTTTGAAAGAGCTGAAGTAGCCATAACAAAAGCCATTGAACTGCATTGTATAATTATCTTAAAAGGACATTTTACTTTGGTTGCACTACCATCCGGCAAGGCATATTTTAATGCGACAGGTAATGCCGGAATGGCAACCGGAGGCAGCGGAGATGTATTAACAGGAATACTCACTGGCCTGTTGGCACAGGGATATGCCCCGGCCGATGTGGCTGTTTTAGGTGTTTACCTGCACGGATTAGCCGGAGATTTTGCTGCTGATTCATGTTCTCAGGAGGCTATGATTGCAACAGATATTATTGAAAGAATAGGCCAGTCTTTCATTCATTTAAGCAACTTATATTAGCAAATTTATTTCATTTTTTAAAATTGAACCTGCCATATTGATTTTGCATCTTTCGCCAGTTCCCTTTGTCTAGAAGATATGCTTGACTCTTCCCAATTATCAAAATTTTCTGCAACTTGCTGAGTGATTTTACTATTACTTTTTGCATAAAAGTCTTTCTTTTCAGAAAACTTTAGTATCCCTGCATCTTTGTTCAACACCCTTTCGAGAAGTGTAAGGTTCCCTAATCTGAAAACAGACCTGTTGATGGCCTCATTATCAAAATTTCCCCAGCTATCATCTGCATTTTCAGGAAGTATATGTTCAACAGTATAGGAATCGCCACTTGTAGTAATTCCGTTTCGAAATCGGTACGCTTCAATTTTTGCTAAGATATATTTGACAATTTTATGGTTTCTCTGTGTATTCTTAAATACTTTATTTGAAAAGGCTGTCTCAAAGTTATCGTTGGATACATACACAGGTTTAAATGCAGAAATATCAAAGTGCTTTGTTTTACTTATCAAGTTGGCAATTGAATTATATATATCTTCCTGTTCATTCGGGTTTAAACCGCCTATTACATTGTATCTAAAGGAAATAGTAGCACAAGTTTGAACAAGTTTTGAAAAACTTTGCTCACTTAAATTATAATACCCTGAAATAAACAAAGAAAGGGTTTGCTTAATCTGAAATAATTGAAGTGTTTGTAATGATTCCTTTATCTCATTTTTTCCCGACCAAAGTTCATCTTCCGGATTCTGAAGGGCAACATAAACGTCCGCCACATCGTTTAACTCTCTGACAATATCAAAAACCTGAGTTTTATCAATAATATTCTTTCTGATTGCTTTAAACAAGGCAGGTTTGCGAATCGTCTTATTTCTACTGTTCCAAAAATATCGCAGGTAATCTTCAAATTTTTTGTTGCCAAGTTTTTCAACTGTTTTACTCCAAAGCAACTCCAATTCATCAATTTCCGATTTATGCGGTTTTGATTCATCCACTACGGAAAAGAAATAGTTCTTTAAAAGATCAGCTGCCGACAACTGAACCCCTCTGGCATTTAAGGTTTCAAAAACACGAAAAGCATTGAAATCGTCAGAAACTGTAATCCTGGTAAAAAACAATTTATCGGCCAAATCATCAATAAAATGAGCCAGGGATTCACCTGTTGTAAATTCTTTTCTTATTTTTTCATAGAACCAATTAAAACAATCCTTCATCTGCCTTTCAGACGAATTGATATTTCTTGAAGGCAAATCTCTTAGGAGAACTAACTGCTGGCGATAAAAGTCATCACTATTTCTATTCAACTTCAATTTGTTGGAAGATATTAAGGTAACTGGATCGATATAACCAATATAGCTGCTTCTTAATGCGTCTAATCTTTTTTTATTGTTCTCAGTATCCGTCCCGGCATTACCAAGACTATCCAAACACTTAAGTACTGCCAATATTATTATGCTAATTGTTGTTAACCTCTGTTGTCCATCAATAATTTGAAATCCTTTATTGTCAGGTGTTTGTAATACTAAATACCCCATATAGTGATCAGCCTCCTCTTTTTTTCTTAACGCATTTATATCATACCATAAATCATCCCATTGTTCTGTTTCCCATGTATAATCTCTTTGAAATCTTGGGACTTCATATCGGAGACCATTTCCCATTAGTTGACGGTATGTTAAGCTAGATGTATCCTGAATTCCTTTCATAAAATATTTTTACTATTTACTTTAAAAACTCACACTATCCCCATCAAAGTTATTTTAATATACATTACTTACATAACCAATTTCCCATTTCATTATTTTGATAGCCAACCCTTATCTTTGCCGCCCGGCAGAAAATGCCCTGATTGCACTTTATAAGAACTAAACTTTATGGATAAACTGATATACCTTGTTCCGGTAATGGGCCTGATTGGCCTTCTTTATACTTTCCTGAAATTCAATTGGGTATCAAAGCAAGAAACCGGTACAGACCGGATGAGAGAAATCAGCAATTATATTGCCGTAGGCGCTATGGCTTTCTTGAAAGCTGAATGGAAGATTTTGGGATACTTTGTTGTCATCGTTGGTATCCTTCTGGCTGTGATGGCACAAGCCAACCCACACTCCCACTGGCTGATTGCAGGTGCATTCGTAGTAGGTGCGGTTTTCAGTGCCACTGCCGGTTATATTGGTATGAAAGTAGCCACAAGAGCCAATGTTCGCACAGCCCATGCCGCCCGTACAAGCCTGAGCAAAGCACTGAATGTTTCCTTTACCGGCGGTGCTGTTATGGGACTGGGTGTTTCAGGTCTGGCAGTACTTGGTTTGGGTGGTTTATATATCGTTTTCAAACAGGTTTTTGCTCCGGGTGCCGCTGTCAATTCTGACGAAATGTTCAAAACGATTGAAGTGCTCACCGGTTTTTCACTGGGTGCGGAATCAATTGCACTTTTTGCCCGTGTAGGCGGTGGTATCTATACCAAAGCTGCTGACGTAGGTGCCGACTTAGTTGGTAAAGTAGAAGCCGGTATTCCTGAAGATGATCCGAGAAACCCAGCTACTATTGCAGATAACGTTGGAGATAATGTGGGTGATGTGGCTGGTATGGGAGCCGACCTTTTTGGTTCTTATGTAGCTACCGTATTGGCAACAATCGTATTGGGCCAGCAAACATCAGTTGTTTTTGGCGAAGATATATTGGGTGGCTTTTCTCCGATTGTTTTACCCATGCTGATTGCTGGTATTGGAATTCTTTTTTCCATCATAGGTACATTATTCGTCAGGATCAGTGAGAATGCAGGTGTGAATACCGACACAGTTCAGAAAGCACTGAACATGGGTAACTGGGGTTCAATTATTCTTACAGCCATTGCAGCTGCGGCATTGGTTTATTTCATTCTGCCAGATGTTATGGAACTGCGTGGCCGTATGTTTACAAAATGGGGTGTGCTGGGTGCCATCGGTGTTGGTTTGTTGGTAGGTGCATTAATGAGCATCATTACTGAGTACTACACTGCAATGGGTAAAAGACCTGTAAACTCAATTATCAGGCAATCCTCAACTGGCCATGCTACTAATATTATCGGTGGTCTGGCTATCGGCATGGAATCAACCTTCCTGCCCATTCTTGTTCTTGCCGGGGGCATCTGGGGTTCTTTCCAGTTTGCCGGTTTATACGGTGTGGCAATTGCTGCTGCAGGTATGATGGCCACAACTGCCATGCAGTTAGCCATTGATGCTTTTGGACCAATTGCTGACAATGCCGGTGGTATTGCTGAAATGAGCGAACTGCCTAAAGAAGTTCGTGAAAAGACCGACGTACTCGATGCTGTGGGCAATACAACTGCTGCAACTGGTAAAGGTTTCGCCATTGCTTCAGCAGCGTTAACGGCACTGGCATTATTTGCTGCATTTGTTGGTGTGGCAATGCCCGATAATCAGCATATCGACATTTATAAAGCAGAAGTACTTGCTTCTTTATTTGTTGGTGGAATGATTCCTTTGCTGTTCTCCTCATTGGCCATTACAGCAGTAGGTAAAGCAGCCATGGCAATGGTAGAAGAAGTTCGTCGCCAGTTCCGTGAAATACCGGGAATTATGGAAGGTGAAGGCAAACCTGAGTATGATAAATGCGTTGCCATATCTACTGATGCATCCATTAGAAAAATGCTGTTGCCGGGTGCCATTACAATTGTGTCTCCGTTAATCATCGGCTTCTTGTTAGGCCCCGAATCCCTGGGGGGATTTTTGGCTGGCGCCACTGTAAGTGGAGTACTTATGGGAATGTTCCAGAATAATTCGGGTGGTGCATGGGATAACGCAAAGAAGTCATTTGAAAAAGGTGTTGAAATAAACGGAGAAACCTTCTATAAGAAATCTGAGCCCCACAAGGCTTCTGTAACTGGCGATACAGTTGGAGATCCGTTTAAGGATACTTCTGGCCCTTCAATGAACATCCTGATAAAACTGATGTCCATTGTTTCACTGGTAATTGCTCCTACCCTTGCTCAAATGAACAGCAGCAAGCAACCTGCAGTCACACCGGTAAAACCTTCGACTCCTGCCCCACCAACCGGCATGGAATACAAGATACAATCAGAACCAACAGCTAAAATTAATATGCAGAATACTGCTAATTACCTGTAAAGGTTTTCAGAATCTGTAAACTTCTTAATCAAAACCATAGAGTCCTGCTGTTTCTACAGCGGGGCTTTTTTGTTAAAAAAAGTTAAACTCATTGTCACGGCCGGAATCATACGAAACAAATCGTATATTAGCTTATAAACTTCTTCTGATGTCAGCACCAAAATTGATAAAGCCCACTGAAAGTGAATTAGAAATATTGCAGATTCTCTGGTCGAAAGGCATGGCTACCGTTCGTGAAGTTCATGAAGAACTATCAAAATCGAAAGATGCCGGCTATACTACTACCCTAAAGCTAATGCAAATAATGAACGAGAAGGGAATAGTGAAAAGAGACGATTCAATGAAAACCCATGTTTACCAGGCAGCAGTGAACAAAGAGAAAACACAGAAACACCTGCTTGGCCGTATGATTGATTCTCTTTTTGGGGGATCGACCTCGCAGTTAGTGTTACAGGCACTTGGCGACAATCAGCATAAAGCATCTCCTGAAGAACTTGCAAAGATCCAGGCATTATTAGACAGCTTAAAGCAATAAAAATGTTCAGCAGCCAGCTTTCATTTTTTTATCTATTGGGATGGGCTGTAATCAGCAGCTTTTGGCAGATGGCCATACTGTGGTTATTTTACAAATTTATTATTTCGGCCCTGGCTGTTAAGAATTCAACACAAAAGTCAGCACTTGCATCCTGCCTTTTGCTTACAGGCTTTACCTGGTTTGTTCTCACATTATTAATTACAGATTTTTCTGGAAATATTTCAGTTCTTTTCCCGGCTGCGGGTGCTGAATATTCAATCGCTGGTCCGGTGTTTTATCAGCTGCTTCCTTATACTTCCGGGCTGTATCTTTTCTTATTGGTTTTTTCGTTATTGCGGTTTATAAGAAATTACCGGTATGCAACAATCATACGGCGATACAAAACTTCAAAACCAAAAGCGGAGTGGCGGCTTTTTGTTCAGAAATGGGCACCACTTATGGACATCAGGAGAAAGGTAACTGTACTTGTTTCTGAGTTTATCCAGTCGCCATTAACAATAGGCTATTTAAAGCCGGTAATCCTTCTCCCCCTTTCTGCAATCAGTAATCTGTCTCCTCATCAGGTTGAGGCATTGTTACTGCATGAATTATCTCATATTCGCCGGAATGATTTCCTGTTGAATTTCATTATTCAGTTTATAAAAACATTACTTTATTTCAACCCGCTTGTAAAAGCATTTGTAAGGGAAATTGAAAAGGAAAGGGAAAAAAGTTGTGATTGTATGGTGCTTCAATACCAGTACAATGCGAATGAATACGCTGCTGCTTTATTAAAATTGCAACAGACAGAACAGCCTGTTTTTTACCTGGCTGCTTCCGGAAACAATGAAAACCTGTCAGACCGGATTAACCTCATTATCGGGTTACCACACAAAAAGAAAAGAAAGTTCAATCCATATACTTTTTTTGCATTCCTGTTTGCCTTGATTGTCTTTAGTATTGGCACTATAAGCAGCAAAGAGAGTATTCAACCGCAATTATCATCGGGAGTATTCTCCTCTCCTTCTTTTGCATCATTAGCATCTCAACCAGCTTACACTGTAACAATTTCTTCAGATAACAAAAGCAATTCATCTGAAGTAAAAAGAACGAAGGCTTTCATTGCAAGAACAGTAACGCAAAAACAGACTGAGCCGGAGAACTACACAGTCATTCCTGATAATGGAATCAGGTTTGTAAATCACCAGACAGTTGTTCTGCCTGAATTAAAAAAATACCAGGAGGCGCAGGTAAAAGCAGCTGCGGAATCTTCAAAACGTATTGCTGAAGAAATGCTATGGAAACAATTTGAAAAGAATCTTGCCGAAGTATTTACAACGGAAGAAAAGAAGCAATTGCATGACCTCCTTTCAAAAAAGATAGACCAGTTCAACTGGAGCCAGGTCGAAAACAATCTGAAAATGGCATATGAAAAGGTTGACTGGGATAAGCTGAACTACAACCTGAGCAAAGAGGTGGCCAAAGTACAAAGAGATAGTATGCAGGCTGCTTTTGCTGAAGAAATTGCTAAACTGAATAAAGCAGTTTCTGTATTAAAAGAAAACAGTATTACTTCTGTTCCCGACACGGATATCACTTTGCAGGTTATCGAAGAAAGAAAGAAGCAAATCAGTACGTTACTTGACAGTCTTCGCAGCCGCAGAATCATTAAGCTATAGAAAACGATTTTACCTGATTACATCTACATAACCGGAAAGTATGCTTCTGCCATTCTTTGGATTAACGATGTAATAATAAGTACCGATCGGCACATCTCTTCCATTCACTTTTCCATCCCATGGAGTTTGATATCCTTCGGAGTGGAGTATTAACTGGCCATACCTGTTGTATATATCAACTGTACATCCGGGATAACTTTCGAGATAACCTATTACCCATCTGTCGTGAACCCCATCACCATTCGGACTGAATACATTCGGGATTAACGGATATTTCAATACTTTGATGAAAACAGAAGATGTGTCTGCACATCCGCCTCTTGCAGTAACAGTAAGAGTGTACC
>CALLZY010000216.1 GCA_937858715.1 uncultured Chitinophagaceae bacterium
CATCAAAATAGCTTTCAGGTAAATCAACAGCAGCTTCACCCATTATTTGGGCAAGGCCGGGAGGGCTTAATCTTGCCTGCGCAAACTTCATTGCCGTATCATATACTGCCTTGTTTTTGGTAACAAGAGCACCAAGCCGGGCGCCACATGCAGAATACCGTTTTGAGATAGTGTCCATCAGTACAACATGCTCTTCCAGTCCGCCAAGGTGCATGGCACTTACGTATTCGCCATCGTAACAAAATTCACGGTAGGCTTCATCACTGAAGAGATAAAGGTTATACTTAAGACATATATCTTTCAATGCTTCCATTTCTGCCCGGCTGTATAAATAGCCAGTAGGATTATTAGGACTGCAAATGATGATGGCTTTCGTTTTATCAGTAATTACTTTTTCAAAATCAGCAATAGGTGGTAAGGCAAAACCTGTTTCGATATTCGATTTGATTGGAACAACTGTTACCCCGGCGGCACAGGCAAAGCCGTTGTAATTAGCATAAAACGGCTCAGGTATTATTACCTCATCACCGGGATTGAGACAAGCAAAAAAGCCAAACATAATAGCTTCACTGCCGCCGGTTGTGATGAGTATTTGTTCGTGGGTTACATCTATGCCCACTCCCCTGTAATACTGCACCAGTTTGCGGCGGTAGCTTTCATTTCCGGCACTATGGCTGTATTCAAGTACTTTGATATTGGCATTGCGAACAGCGTCCATTATGGCCGGAGGTGTTTCGATGTCTGGCTGACCGATATTGAGATGATAAACTTTAATTCCTTTCTTCTTAGCCGCTTCTGCGTATGGTACTAATTTTCTTATTGGTGAAGGTGGCATCTGAATGCCCCTGTTTGAAATAGTAAGCATAGTATTAAGATAGTTGGGGTAAATTGAATTTTATTTTCCTGTTAGTTCGTAATCACCTTTCATGCTGATGGGCATTTTTTGCCCCATCACATTTACCTCACCGGTTATATTCATCGTGTAATTTCCGTTTTTAAGATAGCCGTCAGTTAATTTAATCCGTATTCTTCCTGTTTGAGTTCCTTCCATGTTCATTCCGGCATTTATGCCTGCCTGTTTCATATTTCCATCACCGTCAAATGTTCCGTCAACACTAACTTCGGCAATTCCGTCTTTAACGCTGAGCAGTTTGTACTTTACCTTCATTCCCATGTCAATATTAGCTACGTTAAATTTTGATTTTGATGTCCAGCTTTCGCCAACCCGAACCGGCTTAGTGGGATACATGCTGAATACCATTCCAAACATACTGTTCAATTGTTCTTTTGAAAAAGTTTTTTCAAAAAGTTGTTTGGTTACTGGATCATACATGTCACTATTCAACAGCGAGTCAAACCCTGAGACATTGGTTATTTCATTTTGTGGGGAAAGAGTGAGTGTTACAGACCTCCCAACTAATTTTTGTTGAGACTCGTTCATCATACTATCAGAGTTTACAGCCTGGTTTAAATCGCCCATATCCATCTTCATACTCATTTTTGTATAGGTTAGTTTCAGCTGTTTTCCTGCTGTATCATTTTGAAGAACATCAAAATTTGTTTCAGCGTCCATATTCATTTTCATCGAAAATCCTGCCATGTTCATATCCATGTTGGTTTTAACTTCTTGACTGAAGTTGTCTCCGGGAGCCAACCTCATTTTTAGGGTATAAGCTTCTCCTGTCGGTCCGGATTTGCATGACAATATAAATGAGAATGATACTAAAAGAGCAGTAAGTAAAAGGTTGTTTTTTTTCATATTATGCTATTATTAAAAACAAAAAAAGGGCAGCAATTTTGCTGCCCAAAGGTAGGTTTGTTTATCAGAGTCCCATCTTCTTTTTAAGGTTCCCATCAATCGCATCAAGAAACTCTTCAGTATATAAGTAATGATCGCCGTGATTTACCCTGTTGCCATGTATGCACACTGCAAGGTCTTTTGTCATTTTGCCGCTTTCAACAGTTTCCACACACACATTTTCTAAAGCATGGCAAAAATCAATCAACGGCTGATTGTCATCCAGTTTTCCACGAAAAGCCAGACCTCTTGTCCATGCAAATATGCTTGCGATAGGATTTGTGCTGGTAGGCCTGCCAGCCTGGTGCTCACGGTAGTGGCGGGTAACTGTTCCGTGGGCTGCTTCTGCTTCCATTGTTTTACCATCAGGTGTTATAAGAACAGAAGTCATCAGGCCCAAAGAGCCAAACCCCTGGGCTACTGTATCGCTTTGTACATCACCATCATAATTTTTGCAGGCCCATACAAAATTGCCATTCCATTTCAGGGCACTGGCCACCATATCATCAATAAGGCGGTGTTCATAAGTAATACCGGCAGCATCATAGGCCGCTTTGAACTCGTTTTGATAAACTTCTTCAAAAATGTCTTTAAAACGTCCGTCGTATTTTTTTAGAATGGTATTCTTGGTTGACATATACAGCGGCCATTTTTTGCTTAAAGCCATATTGAAACAACTGCGGGCAAAACCATAAATACTTTCATCTGTGTTATACATTGTCATCGCCACGCCATCACCTTTATAGTTATACACTTCAAAAGTCTGGGCTTCGCCGCCACCTTCAGGCGTAAAGGTCATTGTGAGTTTTCCTTTTCCTTTAATAACTGTATCAGTAGCCCTGTACTGATCGCCAAAAGCATGCCGGCCAACAATAATCGGGGCTGTCCAGTTGGAAACAAGCCTGGGTATGTTGTTAATAACGATTGGCTCACGGAATACTGTTCCATCCAGAATGTTACGGATGGTGCCGTTCGGGCTTTTCCACATTTGCTTCAGGTTAAACTCCTTAACCCTGGCTTCATCGGGGGTAATGGTCGCACATTTAATACCCACTCCATATTGTTTTATGGCATTGGCAGCATCCACTGTTACCTGGTCATCGGTTTGATCCCGGTACTCCACGCCAAGGTCATAGTATTTGATATCCACATCTATGTAAGGTAAAATCAGCTTGTCTTTAATGAATTTCCAGATAATCCGGGTCATTTCATCGCCATCCAGCTCTACCACAGGATTTACAACTTTGATTTTTGTAGCCATAACTGTTTTTTTAGTGCCTGCAAACCTACTGCAAATAACTGCTTATACAAAGTGTTTTTTATGTGAGGCTTCATACCTTTGTAACAGCAAAAAACAGTTTTTTCGCAATAGGTGGGCCATTATCAACCATTAAAAAACTTCATTCAGCAGATAGTTGCCATATCTGATGAAGAGTTGCAGGAACTTATGGGTATCCTGCAGGAAAAGCATTACAAAAAAAAAGCGGTACTTACAAAAGCCGGAGAAGTTGAAAGCAACCTGTATTTTCTTACAAAAGGAGTGGTGCGGATTTTTTTTCTGAAAGGGAAAAAGGATGTCACGTTTGACCTTGCGAAAGAGAATACTATTACCAGCTCTACCAACTCCCTTTTTACAGGCAGACCATCCAGGTACACACTTGAAGCATTAGAGCCGGTAACAGCATTGGTACTGTCAAAAGACAAACTGGATGAATTATATACACGGAGTAAAAAATGGCAACGGTTTGGCCGGCTGGTAACTACTTTCTTTTTGTTAAGGCAGGAACGTGGTATTTTGGAAAGGGCGATGTTTACTCCCAGGGAAAGGTTTGTTAGTTTTGTACAGAATAATCCGGAGTTTATCCAAAGAGTATCTCAAAAGCACCTGGCCTCTTACCTTGGTATAAAACCAGAAACATTTACACGGATGAAACGGCACCTGATGCATAAAAAAAATTCTAAGAATAACCATAATGATTAAATCGCTGTTACATATCGATGAAAAATCATTAAAGGGGATACAGCAATTCTTCCAGCCTTTTCTTTTGATGTCTTTCGATGAGATAAAGGAATTATTGAATTATTGCGAAATAAGGCATTTTTCAAAGAAGGAAATGATCGTTGAGGATGGTATGACCGATGATTATCTGAATATCGTTATCTCGGGGCTGGTGAGAAAGTTTGTACGGGTTAAAAAAGGAGAGGAAACGCTGCAGCTTGCTACAGAAGGTCATGTTTTTACGTCTGAGCTTTCTTTTTTGGAAAGAAAACCTTCAGGAGTTTTTTTTCAGGCACTGGAGCCTGCTACCGTCATTTCAATACAGTATAACAAAATGAACGAGGCTCTTGAACAATTTCCGCAGGGAGAGAAATTAGGCCGGATGATACTGACCAGGATGTATGTTAAAAAAGGAGAGAGGATATATATTGATGCCGCACATACCGCCAGGGAAAGGTTTATTGAGTATGTTAACAGGCACCCTCATATGCTTGCAAGGGTTCCCCAAAAATACCTGGCTTCTTACCTTCAGATCAAACCAGAAACTTTCAGCCGGATGAAACTGCTGGCAAAACAGGGTAAGTTGTAATTTCTTTTTGCGCAGCCCACTTGATTTTAATCAATTTTTTATGTAACTTTTCTGTATCAATTAATAATATGGACAACCTGCATATTTTTTTTGATTACCTGAATAAGTTTGTCCCGATTTCAAAGGCTGAATTCGAAAGCCACATTCTACCGATAATAAAAATCAGAAATTTTGGAAAAAAGGAGTTGCTTTTAAATGCAGGCGAAGTAGAGAATCATTTTAATTTCATTCTGAACGGTCTGATTCGAAAATATTATCTGAAAGGAAAGGAGGAAATTAATACCCAGATATCAATAGAAGGCCATATCATCCATAGTCAGGAATCTTTTCACAGCCGGAAACCATCCGAGTATTTCATCGAAGCGATAGAACCGAGTACAGTAGCTTCCGTAACATATAAAGAAATTGAAGCCCTTTTTGCTTCATCTCAAAAAATGGAGCATCTGGGAAGGCTGGTTGTTACCGCTACCATGGTGCTGAAAGATAAGTGGCAGATGAAACTCATAAAAATGAATCCGAGGGAAAGATTTCTTGAATTTGTTTCTCATCATCCTGAACTGATGCAAAGGGTTCCTCAGAAATATCTTGCCTCTTATTTGCACATAAAGCCAGAAACTTTCAGCCGGTTTAAACACCTTACGAAAGGGCCTTCTAAGAATTAGTTTTGTTGGACAGTTATTCTTAAATGTTAATTACCAGTACGGGTATTTTAACTTCATGGCGGACAGCATTGACGGTGTGACCATAAAGCATGTCTTTAAGACCTGTGTGTCCATGGGCTCCGATTACCAGCATCTCTGCTTTGTTTTCATTAATTATTCTAACGATTTCTTTCACCCGGTCATTAAAACCCAGTATGCCTTTGGCACTGAATCCTTTCTCCTTTAACCTTGCTACATAATGTTCCAGCCTTTCCTGATCTTTTCTGCTTTCCATATCATCTGTTTCTTTTCCCAATAACCTTGAGGTTGGGCTTTCTACAACGTGAATGAGCAGATACGTTGTCTTTTGAGAGCCCTGGCCTACAGCATGATTGATAAGTTTTATATCGTTACTGCTGAAATCCAGTGCAACAGCAATTGTAGGGTATTCAGGAATAATGATCTTTTCAAGCTCAGAAGCTTCAGGATGCAATTGAATACTTTCTTCATTCCTTCTTTTTCTGAGTGGATAAATCACTGCAAAGGAGAGCAGGAATAAATAAAGAATACCTGAAATGATGATAATAAATTTCCAGGTATAATTACCAGGGTTGGAAAAAAAGCCGGCAGCCTGTTGCAGGACCATTCTGATGTTAAGGTAAACGAGGATTGCAGTAATCAACGATGCGATAAAAATGGTCAGAGGTTTAATGGCAAATATTCCCATTGTCTTTTTATTACTGGTAAACAGAATCAATGGTATTATGGCAAAGCCTAACTGCAGGCTGAGAATAACCTGGCTAAGCACCAATAGCCGGTCAATGTTATTTTCACCATTAATAAGAATTACCAGGACGGCAGGAATAACTGCAATTAACCGGGTTAGTAATCTGCGAACCCATGGATTAATCCTCAGCTTCAGGTATCCTTCCATTACAATTTGGCCAGCCAGCGTTCCGGTGATAGTTGAACTTTGGCCAGCAGCAATCAGTGCAATTGCAAAAAGAGCCGGAGCAAGGCTTGTCCCAAGCATTGGAGACAGCATTTCATGAGCCTGTTTTATTTCTGCAACATCTGTACGGCCTGTCTTATAAAAAACAGTTGCTGCAAGAACCAAAATGGCTGCGTTTACAAAAAAGGCCATATTAAGCGCAATGGCACTGTCAAAGAAATTCATTTTAATGGCCTTTTTTATGCCTGCATTATCCCTCTTTATTTTCCTGGTTTGCACCAGTGCGGAATGTAAATAGAGATTATGGGGCATAACGGTGGCACCAATTATTCCTATTGCTATATATAACGCTGTATTATTCGGTATTGAAGGAACAAAACCTGCTGCCACCTCTTTTAGATTGGGCTTTGCCAGTAGTATTTCGGCAAGAAATGAAAACCCGATAATGGCAACAAGGCTGATGATGAAGGCTTCCATTATCCTCATGCCCAATTTTTGCAGTAGCAGAAAAAGAAAGGTGTCAAGTACTGTTATCAGAACTCCCCAGATCAGGGGCAGGCCCGTTAATAACTGAATGCCAATAGCCATACCAAGTATTTCGGCAAGATCGGTGGCTGCAATTGCTATTTCGGCAAGTCCATAAAAAGCATAGTTAATATACTTCGGATAAGTTTCTCGGTTAGCCTGGGCAAGATCTCTTCCCCGTACGATGCCAAGCCGTGCAGACAGGCCTTGCAGCAGCAGCGCCATCAGGTTGCTCATGAGTAATACCCAGATGAGCTGATACCCAAACTGGCTGCCTCCTGCTAAGTCTGTTGCCCAGTTTCCGGGATCCATGTAACCGACACTTACGAGATAAGCGGGGCCAAAAAAAGCCAGCATTCTTCTCCACCCTTTTTTAGTGCTGGTGGTGTCAATCGTTTGGTGTACTTCGCTTAACGAGGCGTCACTATTTGTTTTTTCAATCATGAGTTACAAAAATGTTTTTGGCTAATTGTTCGCTGATCGTAATAACTGGCTGCCGCCCTATTTTCACTTCAAGTGAATTGTCGAAGCCGAACCTTTTCTTCACTTCCAGGCGGGTACCAATACAGATATTCTTATGCTGCAGAACTTCGAGGATTTCTGTTGACTGGTCTTTAATGTTTGAAACAACAGCTTTTGTATTAATTGCCATATCCTGCAAACTAATAACCCTTGTAACCGTAAAATTTCCATTTATATCTGGTATTGGGTCACCATGCGGGTCAAACTTGGGAAATCCAAGAAATTCATCAAGCCGGTCAATCAGTTTCTTGCTGCTTACATGTTCCAGGTCTTCAGCCACTTCATGTACTTCGTCCCAGGTAAAATTTAGTTTTTCGGAAAGAAAGTATTCCCACAACCTGTGCCTGCGGATAACATCAAGTGCTACTTTGTTTCCTTCGGTGCTCAGCCGAAAGCCCTGGTATGGCTCGTAGTGAAGCAGTTTTTTGACTTTCAGCTTCTTCATCATATCTGTTACAGAAGCCGGTTTGGTGCTCAGCTCATTAGCCACTTCGTTAGTGGTGGCAAAACCGTCCTGTTGCTGAAGGTGAAAGATGGCCTTTATATAGTTCTCTTCACTTATCGAAAAGTTCATGTCGGCTAAAAATTTATTTAGACAAATCTAAAAATTGCTAAACAATTGGCCAAATTCCGTTTATAACAGATTGTATAAAAGCTTATTTTCGGGTTATATAAGTTTTTATGGCGCTGCTAAAACAAGCATTCTGGTTACTGTTGGCAATGGCCCTTATATCGGGCTGTGGTAAAAAAAAGAAACCATCACTTTCTGGTGATGAACTGGTTGAAGTATCTGACTTCATTTCTTTTTTTGAAGAAGCAGCACCTCCTTATCAGGTAACAGATTCCATTTTTAAAAAGAAGGATAAAGACTCATTACAGATAAGCACTAAGGTTTTTAAACAATTTGTACCAGACTCAGTATTGACCAAAATATTTGGAAAAAATGCAAAACCAAAAATCTATACAATCGCAAGGGTGAATGAACCGGGGGCAGGCTGTTACCTTTTTGTAAAATCATTTTCAGGAGAAAAGAAAGCGGTTATCATTCTTGCGTTTGATGCAGAAGATAAATTCGTTTCTGCATTCACAGCATTGCGTCCCGACAATAATTCTTTAACCAATCAGTCGGCTATACTGGATAAGCGGTTTACAATTACAAAAAATGTTCTCAGGAAAAATGCAGATGGCACTGTGAGTGATGGCAAGGATGTATATGTTTTAAATACAGGTGCAGGTACGTTTACATTGATTATGACAGATGCACTGGAAGAAAAGGTAACTGAGCTAATCAATCCTATTGATACATTGCCACGGAAACATAAATATGCAGCCGACTATGGTTTTGGCAAGATGAACCTCGTATCTGTAAGGGATGGCAAAAAGTCCGACAGAATTACCTTTTTTGTGCATTTCGAGAAAGGAGGTGGCAACTGTAATGGTGAATTGAAAGGTGAGGCCGTGTGGAAAACGCCAACCGTTGCTGAATATAAAGAAAGCGGAGATCCTTGTATTCTTAAATTGATATTCAGCAGTAAATCAGTTACAATTTCTGAAGAAAACTGCGGCTCCCGCCGTACCAGCCTCAACTGTTCTTTTAATGGCAGTTTTCCAAGAAAGAAATATGTGAAGCCTTCCGAAGAGAAAAAGTCTGTTAAGAAATAAATTTTATTTTCTATTGAAATCAATATAATCTTGCCCCTTCAAAAAAGTTTCTTTATTGAGGCTCAATTGGTTAAGCGATTTGGTAAGAAAGCACTAACTTGCGCCTTCGTGTAAAAAAGACACATTATGAATTTTAACGAGTTTCAAGTGCCGTATCCTGTTGAAGACCGGTACGCAAAAAAGGTGGCATATTTTTCAATGGAGTTTGCCACGCATCAGCCTCTGAAGATTTATAGCGGAGGCTTAGGATTCTTGTCCGGCTCTCATTTGCGCAGTGCTTATGAATTAAGGCAAAATCTTATAGGGATTGGCATACTTTGGAAATATGGTTATTACGACCAGGAAAGAAACCAGGATCAGACATTAGATGTTGCATGGAACGAAAAGCAATATAGCTTTTTGGAAGATACTGGAATTAAATTCCAGGTATCGATACATGACCACCTTGTTTGGGTAAAGGTTTGGTATCTCAACCCGGAAACATTTAAAACAGCGCCTTTATTTCTGTTGTCAACAGATGTTCCTGAAAATGATTACGTATCACAAACAATTACTCACCGCCTTTATGATGCGAATGTGGCTACCAAAGTGGCACAGTTTATCCTGTTGGGTGTAGGTGGTGCCAAATTGGTTGATCTGCTGGGCTTCAATCCCAGCCTGTATCATCTGAATGAAGCTCACGGTATTTCCGCCGCATTTTACTTGTATAAAAAGTTTGGTAATAATATTGAGGAGGTGAAGAAAAGGCTGGTGTTTACCACACATACTCCTGAAGAGGCCGGAAACGAAAAACATGATATTTATCTCTGCCATAGTATGAGCTATTTCTGTGGTTTATCTGTTGACGAGGTTAAGGCACTTTATGGTGAATCCAGCGACCAGTTTAATCATTCACTGGCAGCTTTGCGCTTTGCCAAACTGGCAAACGGGGTGTCTCAGTTGCATGGCGTGGTATCAAGAGCCATGTGGGGCAAGTACGAGAATATCTGCCCTATAATTGCCATCACCAATTCACAAAACTGGAGGTACTGGGCCGATAAGCAGTTATACAAGTTTATGGAGGCCGGTGATGATTATGGTATTGATGACCGTAAGAAATACCTGAAGAAAAGGGCATTTGATATTGTAGCTGACCAAACAGGAAAACTCTTTAACCCCGATGTATTTACAATTGTCTGGGCAAGGCGTTTTGCCGGTTATAAAAGGGCAGGACTTATAGCTGCTGATGAAAAACGTTTTGAAGAACTCTTGAATAATTCCAAATACCCCGTGCAGGTTATTTGGGCAGGTAAGCCTTACCCGGTTGATCATCCGGCAATAAGTGAGTTCAACCAGCTGGTACACCTTAGCAAACGGCATAAAAATGTAGCTGTGCTGATAGGGTACGAACTGACTTTATCAAAAAGGCTGAAACAAGCCGGTGATGTATGGCTCAACAATCCCCGTGTACCAAGAGAGGCATCTGGCACCAGCGGTATGACGGCCGCCATGAACGGTACGATAAATTTCTCTACTGATGACGGATGGATTCCGGAGTTTATTAACCATGGCCATAATGGATTTGTAGTTCCTAAAGCAGATTATGATAACATGACAGTACAGGAGCAGGATAAGTATGATTATGATAAGATTTATGAAATCCTGCAGAACGAAATCCTGCCATTGTATTACGAAAACTACAATACCTGGAGGCAGATTATGAAAAATGGCATGAGAGATGTTCGTTTCCAGTTCGACAGCAACCGGATGGCGCATGAGTACTACGAACTGCTGTACAAGTAATAAAGCGAATTGCTGAACATAAACAAACCCCGGAACTTTCCGGGGTTTGTTTTTATATCAGTTGCTTATCAGCCTTTCAATTTCTGAAGGCGATATCTCAGGGTTGGCTCCTTTATAGGTGGCAACAATGGCACCTGTTGCGCAGGCATAGGCTAATGCTTTTTTATAGTCTTCTTTGTTTAACAACTTATTGATCAAAGCCGCCAAAAAACTGTCGCCGGAACCAACAGTGTCTTCTACATTTACAACATATCCGCTGTGACTGTAAAGTTTTCCTTCTGCAAACAACAAGGCTCCGTCTTTTCCCCTCGTGACACAAATTGTATTTGTGCCGGTTTTCTCAGCAATAAAACGGGTGTTCTCTTCAAGGTCATCGGTTGTTGAACCCATCGCCCTGGCGATAACCGTCAGCTCTTCGTCATTCAGTTTAATGAAATCTGCCTTATTCATTAGCTGCTCAACAAAACTTGTGTCATAAAATGGCGGCCGCAGGTTTACATCGAAAATTTTATACGATGCCACATCAAGCAATGCAAGCAAGGTGTTTTTTGATACATCATCCCGGCAGGCCAAAGAGCCGAATACAAAGGCTTCTGCATTTCGGGCTGCTTCTGTATTCTGATTGTTCAGTTCAATCCGGTCCCAGGCCGAAGGATAAACAATGTCGTAAGTGGCTATGCCTTCATCATTCAGTTTCACTAATACCTCACCAGTTGGCAAGGTTTCATCGTGTTGTACCAATGCAGTATCGACAGCTTTGTTTTGAATGATGGAAAGCAGTTCCCTGCCGGGGTCATCTTTGCCAATTTTTGAAATAACAGCAGCCGGTACACCCAGCGATTGCAACCGGATGGCAACATTCATCGGTGCGCCACCGGCCACTCTTTGTGAGGGGAACACATCCCACAGCACCTCGCCAAAGCAAATTACATTTTTATGCATAACCCTGTGTTTGTATTGCATCAGAGCCGCTTAAAGTTACGGAAGGCACTGTGAAAATTATCTGTAATAAGAAGAATAATACCTGCAAACGGGCAGGCATCAGTTTCTACAAATCGTCATTCTTGTATTTCCTGACAGCAAAGTAAACATACAAGCCTGCCATGGCAAGAGCTGCCGGCAGCATCACTTCCACGCCGGGTAAATCCTTGTACAGTTCTTTGGCTTTTGGGAAAGGCACCAGCGAGTCGGCAACCTGTAGTGGTAAAAAGTGCTGTGCGCCGGGAACCACCTTTCCAAACATCCACATCAGCAAGAACTCCAGTATTAAACCATAGATGAAGAACACGATTATCGCTATGCCGCTTCTCCTGAACAAAGTGGCCAGCAGCAGGGCAAACATCAGGTAGATGAACGACTGCAAAAAGCAAAGTCCCAGTATCCACGACCCTTCAAAGGAGAACGATGAGCCGGTGATGTTTGCCATAATCAGTGTGGCAATAAGATTCATCAGGGTAATCACCGCCGACATGCAAACAATTAAACCGATTTTAGTATAGATAAAGGTTTCCCTTTTCCAGCCGTCAATAATATTCTGGCGGTGTGTTTTAAAGTTCACCTCGTTAATAAACAGGTTAATGATGATCATCCCCGGCAGGTATAGCAGGAAGCTGGTGGAGAAGCACACCGTACGCCAGATATTCTCAGGCCCGAACAGCTGAAACAAATCACTGCCCTCGCTTTGCACACCCGTTACCGATTCCTGGATGCTGCCGATTAAGTTGATGTATATTTTATAGAAGATGTAAATGATCAGCAAAATACCGGCGATGTACATAAAGGAGAATACCTGGAACACCCGGTAGTTTTTGATTTTCATCCATTCAATTCTGAGATTCTTAAACATATGATTTCTTTATTGCTGTTTCAGTAAATTAATGTTCGCTTTTCGCTCCTGTAATTTCAAGGAAACGTTTTTCAAGTGTTGTCTTCTTCAGGTTCAGCTGGCTCAGCACAATTCCCTTTTCAAACAGATACCTGTTAACAGCAGCAGGCGAAACGGTGTCGTTTATTTCCACTGCCAGGCTGTTTGTTTCGGCAATCACATGCTCCACACCGGGCATCTGCCTGATGGCGGCTTCCAGAGCGGCCATATCATCAGCAGCAATTTCAATCTGCACGGTGGTAACACTGCTGCCGCTGCCCGACAGCACTTCACTTACGGTGCCGCTGGTTTTTAATACACCTTTTTGCAGGATGGCTACATGGGTACATACTTTCTCCACCTCGTCCAGTATATGACTGGCCATGATGATGGTTTTACCCTTATGGCTCAGGTCTTTTATCAGCTGGCGTATTTCGGCAATGCCCGCAGGGTCGAGGCCGTTGGTAGGTTCATCAAACACTAAAATGTCAGGGTCGCCCAGCAGGGTGGCAGCAATGGCAAGCCTTTGCTTCATACCCAGCGAGTAGGTGTTGAATTTCGAATCCTTCCGTTGGGTGAGGTTTACTATCTCCAGCACTTTGGGAATATCTTCCTTTCCTTTCTCTTTTATGGCTGCCGATATTTCAAGGTTTTTCTGTCCGCTCAGGTAGTGGTAAAAATTGGGCGTCTCCAGCAGCGTACCGATGTTTCTTCTTTGTTCTGCCGACCCCGGCTGGCCAAACCACAAAAAAGAACCCTGGTTTGCTTTCAATACATCCATGATGATGCCGAGCAAGGTGGTTTTGCCGCTGCCGTTGGGGCCCAGTATGCCAAACACACTGCCGCGGGGCACTTCAAAGCTTACATTGTCAAGTGCCCTCACCACACCGTAGTTCTTGGAGAGATTGTTTACTGATAATACACTGTTCATAGTTCTGTTTACTTTTTCATGCTCAAGATAAAAGATTATGCTGAATGAGCCGGAAATTTATGATTAGTGCACAGGATTAAACTTTAACGGTAAACAAATTGTTTTATTCCTGTAACAAGGCCCGCAGGGCCGGTAGTTTGGTAACCGATGCTAATACTTTAAGCCAAAGCCCTGCAGGGGCGGCACATTAGTGCAGGGGTTAAAAAAACACTGCCAACGGATTAACTTTAGCGACAATTATGAAAACAATACTCATCACCGGCGGCACTGGTATGGCAGGCAGGGCACTCACTAAGGCACTGCTGGCACAGGGCCATCATGTCATCATCATGAGCCGGAACAAAAAGGAAACAAACAACCCGCAGCTCTCCATGGCGGCATGGAATGTGGAGCAGCAAACCATTGATGCGGATGCCATCAGCAGGGCTGATTATATTATACACCTTGCGGGTGCCGGTGTGGCCGATAAGCGGTGGACGGCAGCACGGAAAAAAGAGATTGCTGACAGCAGGGTGCGCAGCGGGGAACTGCTTGTTAAAGCATTGGGCGAGATACCCAACAAGGTAAAGGCCGTTGTGTCTGCCTCGGCCATTGGCTGGTACGGGCCCGACCCATCGGTGCCCAACCCGCAACCGTTTACGGAAGAGGCCCCGCCACATACTGATTTCCTGGGGCAAACCTGCCTGCAGTGGGAGCAAAGCACCGAGCCTATTGCGGCAATGGGCATACGGCTGGCAAAGCTGCGCATTGGTATTGTGCTGAGCAGCGATGGCGGGGCACTGAAGGAATTTGTAAAACCGCTGAAGTTTGGAGTGGCCTCCGTGCTGGGCAGCGGCCGGCAGGTGGTAAGCTGGATACATATTGACGACCTGGTGCAGCTCTTTATCTATGCGCTGGAAATCGACCATATAAGCGGAGTGTATAATGCGGTGGCCCCGCAGCCTGTAACCAACCGGCAACTGATACAGGCGATTGCCAAAAGCCGCAACCGTTTTTACATTACACTGCCCGTGCCGGCTTTTGTGCTGAAGGTGATGCTGGGCGAAATGAGTATTGAGGTGCTGAAGAGTGCCACCGTAAGCGCCGGAAAAATACAGCAGGCCGGTTTTGTTTTTCGCTATGCGGAAGCGGGAGAGGCGATGAAGAGTTTTTTTTGAGGGGAATAAACAACAATTTGTATCAGCCAAATATTGTACGGTAAAACCATAAAAAAAGGTGAGATATTGCTTAGTCTTTTACACAAGGTTCATGTTGTATGTGCGTCCTTCGTCTTGATGATTTGAATTGAAAGTATGTGTCCATTGTGGAAGGGTGTGTCCCCTGAAGCGTTGGAACAATGCAGGCTTTTTTGCAAGCTTTGCTTTGTGTCAGGGAATATAGGGCTTGTCCCGCAAAAAAAGGGATGCCTGTAAATACGTTGGATTATTTCTTTTTCAGATTCTTTGTTTCTTTCAGGAGTTTCTTGTCTTCCGATTTTACTTTTCTTTCAATTTTTTTGAGGTCTTCTTCTGCTGGTAAGTTTTCTGGCTTAATACCGCTTTTCAATAATAGTCCCCTGATGTCCTGATTGTTTTTTACATGCTCATCTGTAATTGCAGATTCAGATTTCAAGTCTGCCTTCCGGATATTTACATTGGTCAGTTCATTGGCAAAATCTTTGGCTTTTATTGTTATTGTCGGTAAAAAGTCTGCAAGTGGTCTGTTGTCAGGGATACCCAATCTCGCTTTCATGTCTGATGTTGTTTTGCCACCAAACAATGCCTGGTCACCCTTGCTTCTGATTCTGGCAAAGCCAGCATTGTCAATTCCCTTTTGAAAAATAAGCCCCGATAACTCTTTTTCAGAAATAGTAAGCTTTTCTCTTGCTTGTAACCGTTCCCATTCTTTGAGTCGTCGTTCAAGTAGTTCTTGCTTTCTTGTCTGAACAGCAAAATAACTCATAGCAAACGCAATCTCATCTTTACGTGGGTCACCATTTTGAGCAATGAGATAACAGGCATACCTTGTAAGCATGATGTCTTCAATTTCTCTCTTTGCTCCAGAACCTAGGTCAACCATTTTCCTGACGTCAAGAAAATGGTCTGATACTTCTTGCTTTGCGTTAGTGCAGGCCGTTTTTGCTTTATCAATAACTTTTATGAAATTTTCCCATTTTGAGTAGCCCAATAATTCCTGCAAGTCTCTTGCAAACCAATATTCAACACCGTCAGTTTCATTAACTGCCAATTCAAAACTGCTGTGAAGGTGTGATATAATTTCCCGTTTCATTTATCAGGTAATATTACCAAATTTAGGTATTATCTTTTCAAATGCTTAATTACTTAGAATGGAAAAATACAACAGGCCGGTTTTGTTTTTCGCTATGTGGAAGTGGAAGAGGCGATGAAGAGTTTTTTTGAGGGGAAGAAATTATATCAAGGTATTGGCAATCTCCATTTCAAGCCTGTCGAAATTTTCTTCATTCTTTGGGCCTGCAAATGGTTTCACTTTTTCACATTCTTCTGCAGTGGCAAATATCATTCTGAAGGATATCCTGGTTTTTAAACTGCTGATTTCTTCAAAGGCCACCTCCATGTCAAATAGCGGTTGGGAGATTCTTGTCCAGCTGATTAACTTGAATGGTTCAACTGTTTTAAATACAGATGAATTTTCATAGTTCCCTTTTTCTGGCCCATGCATCGTCAGTACCCATTTCCCCTGGGGACGTAAATCAAATTCATGAAAAGTATTGGTAAAACCTTTTGGCCCCCACCATTTCTTAAGATGTGATGGATTGGCAAACAAATTGTAAACGACAGCCAGAGGAGCATTAAGCACTCTTGAACTATTAATTTCACGATTTAAATCCACTGCCATTTTAGATAAATTTCATGTTGTCTTGATGAGAATGTTTAAGTGGTCTCTGCGTTGTCCCTGACGGTCTGGTATTGGCGATGGTTGGGAATTAGCATTCTGTCCGCCTACAACCGCTGCCAATTGAACTGATGTTGAAATTAAGAACTAATGGTAAAACAGGAAAACAAGCGTTGGTGGCAGTAATGAATAAACTTTCAAAACAGGTATTTGTCCCGATAGCTATTGGGATAAAAAACAACAGTTTGTACCAACCAAATTACTGTTCAGCTAAACCATAAAAAAGTTGGCTTTTTGTTTGATTTTTTACACAGTTCATGTTATATGCAGTAATATTAGTCTTCCCTTGACATGCCATACAAAGAAGATGCGGAAGTTATTTTGTCAAAGAATGAGATTTGAATATTGTCAAACTTGTAGAATCCGGTTTTGTCATTAGCTTTTAAAATTATGTCACAGATTATTTTTATTTTGTCTTGTTCACTATCGGAGCTTAGTTGCAATTTTTTGTGGTCTGCATAGATAAAATGATAACCAGGCATTATACTATACGATTGTTCTTCTGCACTATGGCAGAAAATATATTCCGGTTTAATTTTCAATTCACGGTGGACTTTCTCAATAATTTGTTGCTTACAACGTCTTACAAGGTCGCTTAGGCAGTCAATTTTAAAAGAGTAAATTGATGATACGGAAAAGTCACTCCAAACTTGTTTTTCAAAGTCAGCGGGATAGTTATACTTCGTCAAAAGGCTTTTAAAATGAGCTATTATTTGTCTGAAATTTAACTTGGCAATTTCTTTTGCTCGTTTCACATCGTCAATTGATAACACCCAAATTGACATGTAATTTGTCCCTGAGTATTTTGTAAATAATGCGTCAATGCTTAATGTTTTTAAAAAGTCATTAAACTCAATTGTCAGTGGGTCAAGTTCATCTACTTTACCGTTTTCGTAGTCTATTTTCAAATTACAGTCTTTTGTTTAGTAGTAAGGGTTGTCAAATTATTGCATATAACGATTGCATTTGTGCTATTGTACGCTATTATCCCAATTTCTTAACCCCTCAAAACCAACAAAATAGTAATATACATTTTGTACCTGCCTGCCGTCAGGTAGGTTGTCAATAGCGCCAATGCAATTTATCGCAAATCTTAATATGTGGCTACCGTAGTACTACGGTATTTTATTTCGCAAGCCGCAAGCTGGCCCTCCTCTGTTCATATTCCCCCTTTTCCACCTCAAAACGGGCAGTTCCGGCATATAACAGCCTCCGGCAAAAAAGAAAACTGCCTCTGGCAAAAAGAAAACTCCCTTCGGCAAAAAGAAAACTGCCTCCGGCAAAAGGTGTTCAGCTTACTGCAACGGGTGTTCGGGCTACTGCAACGGGTGTTCAGGCTACTGCAACGGGTGTTCAGCTTACTGCAAAAGCAAAACGACCATCCAGCGCCTTGTTTCGCCGTACAGTAAACAGCTAAAAAAAATAAAGACTTGCAAGGCGAAACACAGCGCCTTTCGTTGCTCCGCCAAACAAGCAGCAGAGTCCCAAACAATCCCCTTACCAACACAAAGCAATCCCACAATTACAAACTCTCCAGTGCGTTGGCCCGGAAAAAAGGCGGAGCATTCTTTTTTCCTTGACTTTTTTGTTACTTTTTTTGTCCAAGCCTGTCCGCCTCAGGCGGAAAAAAAGTAAGGAAAGAAAAAGATTCAAGGCGGGGCACAGCGCCTTTCGTTGCCCCGGATAGCAAGCAGCAGAGTCCCAAACAATTCCCTTACCAATAAAAAAGAAACCCACAATTACAAACTCTCAAGTGCGTTGGCCGGCAAAACGGGCGGAGCATTCGTTTGTCCTTGATCTTTTGGTTCTTTTTTTGTCCAAGCCTGTCCGCCTCAGGCGGAAAAAAAGTAAATAAATAAAAAGATTCAAGGCATTACATATCACTTCCCATTGCGCCCCGCCAGAAGCCACTAAATCAATCCCCCAAAAAACAAAAAGAAAATTACCCTTCCAGGTGGATAGTAAACACAATCATCTTAGACTGTATTCTGTCAAATACATTTGAGTACTTGAGGTTAGCATCACGGGCATGCATATTACTCATGCCATTGCTGATTTTAATCTCAGGAGAAAAAATAAAACTCTCGAAGAAGAAATTGAACCCGATGCCAAACTCCGGGCCGTGGTCAAACTTATTAATCTTCACCAGGTCTTCGGCCTTGCGGGCACGGGCATTGCTGGCCATGTCAATATCGGCCTTGTAGCCTGCCAGTGTATATACCCTGAAGTTGCCGATGCGGTCGCTCTGGAACTTGAGCTGCAGCGGAAAACTCATGATGATAGATTCCACCTTCTTGGTAACATCGGTACTGTTTTCCAGCGGGTCGGTGTATTTAAGTTTATAGTAGATGTTGCGTTCGATAAACATCAGCTGCGGGTTAAACCGCAACTGAAACCTGTTGCTGAGGCGGGCCGTGGCCTGCAGGCCGAGTGTAAGACCGCCGGAGTTGGTAGGCTCGGCCACCATCACACTGTCCTGGTTCAGAAAACTGTCGTGCAGCTCGGTATGAAAACGGGCCAGGTTAACCCCCACAGAAATGCCGAAGTAGTAAGGCTTGCTGTCGTGGTCTTCGTTCTTGATTTCTTTGCCCAATAACTGCGCCTGCATGGGGCTGCACAGCAGCACCATTGCCAGCGAAGCAAAGAGGAGAGAGAAGTTTATACAGGTTTTCGTCCTGAGTAGATGCAGCATATTCCTAAACTTAGCGGGGTAAAACCTGTATCGGTGTATCCCAGTTTTGTTAAAATATCAGTCAGCCGGTGGCGGTCGGGAAAGGCATTGGTTGATTTGTTCAGGTACTCATACGCCTCAGTGTTCTGCCTGAACCATTTTGCCACCTGGGGAGCCACTATCCTCATGTAGAGGTTGTAGAGGCTTTTAACTGCCCGGCGTTTTGGCGTGGAAAACTCCAGCACCACCAGCCGGCCGCCGGGTTTTAACACCCGGAGCATTTCAGACAGTCCTTTTTCCAGGTTTTCAAAGTTGCGCACCCCGAAGGCCACCATCACGGCATCAAACGAATAATCGGGATAGTTTATTGTTTCTGAATCGCCTTTGAAGAGCTGAATCACATTTGCAAGCCCTTCTTTTTCAACCTTTTTGCGTCCCATTTCCAGCATGCCCTCCGAAATGTCGATACCAGTGATTTGTGAGGGTTTTAGCATTTTAGCCGCCATAATGGCCATATCGCCGGTGCCGGTGGCCACATCCAGTATTTGCTGCGGATGTTCTTTGCCCAGCAGTTTGATTGCCTTTTTGCGCCAGCCCACATCAGTGCGGGCCGACAGAAAGCGGTTCATGAGGTCGTAGCGAAAAGCGATGCGGTCGAACATTTCGGCCACCTGCTCTTTCTTCCCTTTTTCAGATTCTTTGAAAGGGGTAATATGATCATGCGGTAATGGGTCAGACATGGGGTGCAAAGGTAAGGGTTCTGGTTGCTGGTTTGTTGCTGATGATTGCTTGTTGCTTCTGACATCCGACCTCCGACCTCTGACGTCCGGCCTCTTCCTTATTGCTCATTCAGCAATTTGCATTTACTTCGCTGCATTATGGCGACAGAGATTATTTCAGCCCAGTATTTAGTAAGCAGTGCCACACACAAGCAATGCCCCAAGGCCGACAGGCCCGAGTATGCTTTTATCGGGCGGAGCAATGTGGGCAAGTCATCGCTGATAAATATGATTACCGGCCAGACAAAACTTGCCAAGACTTCGGCCACACCGGGCAAAACACAGCTCATTAATCATTTTGCAATTACGTCAAGGCATAAGAACAAACAGGGTAAAACCACTGAACAAAACTGGTACATTGTTGACCTGCCCGGCTATGGTTATGCCACCGTATCGCAAAAGGCCCGCAATAACTGGGAGAACATGATTGAGTCGTACATCCGTAAACGGGAAAACCTGGGCTGTCTTTTTGTATTGATTGACAGCCGCCACGAGCCACAGAAAGTGGATATTGATTTTATCCGACAGTTAGGGGAGTGGCAGGTGCCTTTCGTTGTTGTTTTTACCAAGTCGGATAAAAATAAACCCGGAGGTACCAAGCGCCGGGTAGAAATGTTTATCGGAAAACTGCTGGAAGAGTGGGAGGAAGCCCCGCCTTACTTCGTCACCTCTGCGGTTGAAAAGAGTGGAAGGGAAGATTTGCTGAACTATCTTTTTGACTTAAACAGTACATTTACAGTCGTTTAAATTTATTAAAATAATAATATAGACTTGCCATTAGTTATTAATTATTATCTTGCAGCCAATACAAGCTACATATGAGGAATATCTTATCCGAAAGAAATATTGTTGTCGCACTCTTCGTAATGGTGCTGATAACTTTCTCAATGGCCCAGGAGGATGCCAAGAAAATGGAGCGGATGCAAAAAGGCATAAGTTCCGGTACAGCCGGCAGTACAATAGTTGAAAGTACGGAGGTGCCTGGTACAGATACGCTGATCTTCACAACCGCTAAATAAATTCATTCAGAAATAATATCGTTTATGGGTTTACGTAAAGTACTCCTGCTGTTAACATTTGTTGCAGTTGTAAGCAGCAATGCGCAACAGCCTGTTGCAAAAGACACTTTAATACTGCCATCAGATACAACTTCATTGTCAAAGCCTGTTGAAAGTTCTTACAAAGACACTTACGTTTTTAAGTCCAACATAGATGCCCTGATTGCTCTGCAGAAAGAAAATAACCGGAAACAAAAAAGAGCGGCCATTACCCGAATAGCATTGGGGCTGGGATTTCTCGGAGTGTTGATTGCCGGCTTGCTTCGCAGAAGAAAGAAAACCGGCACTTCAGGCAGTAAGTAACCCCGGAATCAGTTCACTACTTTATTAGCGCAGCTGCTGCTGGCAAAAGCTTCGGGTTTGGCTTTAAAGGCAAACCCCATACCCAAAATATAGCCCATAGCTTCTTTAAGTGCATCATTACTCTTGAAGTTGGGATTAGTATTAATGTCTGCATGTACTTCCATATCTACATTGTAGATGGTAAACAGGTTGCAGAGTTCGTAAGCAATCTCAATACTTTTTGCCACTTCCATCAGCATTCTTTCTTTTATAGTAAAAGGCTGGGTTGTCCGGTCATTATGAATAAACATAAAACCTCCTTGTCCTTCCCGTAAGAAAACAATTACTGTTGCAAACTCTGTTTCTCTTGCTTTAACCTGGCTGTCGGTACCGATGCAGACTTTAAGCCGGTGTCCGGCTTCGGTTTCCCTGCGGATGGCATTTTCTACTGCAGAATAGATAGGTAATTCAATAGGGTCACCGTTAAATTTCCTCCATCGCATAAAAAAAGGTTTTCCCAAGTTAAAGGAAAACCTTCTGAAAAACAAAAAAGAGTACGGATTAAGAGAGTACGGATTATCACACTGTTACCTGTATCATAATCAAATCAGGTTAACAGCATAGGTAAAAGTTTAATGGCGGATTAGTTTGTCGGTCCATTGTTCACCGGCGTTTGAATATCTTATTATATACATGCCAACTGAAAGTGCAGCACCGCTGATATTGTTGATGCCGCTGGTTAACCGGCCTTTTGCAACAGGGCGGCCATTCAGATCAAACACAGCGTAATCAAAGTTACCCGGGCTTGACACCCTGATATTTTCGGTGCCGATAACATTCGTCACCAGTTTGGGAATATCATTGGTTCCGGTATTGCGAAGGGTAACCATATTTGAGTAGTAGTGCTTGCCATTATCGAATGTTACACTCAGTCTGTAAATAGCAGTAGTGGAAACAAATGGTTTGTAAGTATAGGTGCGGGAGGCAGCATCGGCAGTTACCACCGGAGTGAAACTGATACCGTCTGCAGATACTTCCAGCACTTGAGAGGTTACTTGCTCATCGGCATCAATAACCCAGCTAAGTTTGTGTTTGTCACCGCTTATTTCGCCTTGCAGTTTCAGCAGGCGAAGTGGCAAAGTGCCGTTAAGGATTTTTCCTGTTAAAGAATATGAACCCAGGCTTGCATAGTTAGGTGCGTAGATGTTTCCTTTTCCTTCAATACGCAGGTAATATGTGCCGGCGTTAAGGGTTGTGTCAATAACAGAGTTCAGAAGTGTTCCGGGATTGTAAATATTAAGCTGCGATTGAGAACTGTTGAACAAAGTAACCTGCAGATCAAGATTGGAGCCGGCATTACTTGTTCCTACATTATAAGGAATTGCATCTAATTGAAATCTCCCGTTAGATGGTTGTGTAAACTTGATCATATCCTGATCGGTACTTTGGGTAATGATTCCGCTTACTGTAAACTGGTTAGAAACAAAGGGAATATTGGTGGCCCCGGCAAATGTGGCAGCATACTCATCGGTGCGGTAGCTGATGCCGTTATTATTTGTAATTACAGTGAGATCGTTTTGTACTGTGGCACATCCGTAAGGATTTGGGCCACTGTTCCAAAGGGTCAGGTTTCTGCTGTATCCCACACCCATAATAGGCGCCCAGCTGATTTCTCCGGTGCCAGTTCCATTGTTATAGTCTGAGGTTTTTACACAGTTGGCATCATATAATGCCTGGTGATACAAGCCCAGAGTATGGCCTGCTTCATGAGAGGCAGCTTCAGAGATATTCTTTACACTATTGTTGTGCAGAGAAGTGAATACAAAGCAAGGAGTGTCATCACCCCAGGTAAACGAGCCAACAAAGGCTACTCCTCCTGCTGATCCGTACCATTCCCAACTGGTGGTAAGGATTACCCTGGTCCGGCTGGTTATTGGGGCGGCAAAATACCTGGTAGAATCAGTCGTTACGTTAACCTGGAACGGACGATAGTCTTCAGCTACCCTGTTAAATACTTCGGTAATACCCGCAGCACTCAATGTAGTTGCACCGCAATAGATAGGACCAGCATAGTTCCAGCTGGTATTATCTACAGTATGGCCATCAAAATCCAGGAAGATAACCGCCGAAGCCGAGGGATTGCTGCTCAGCACGGGGAACTGGGCTTTACCGGATTGAGCAATATTGATGAAGGATAGCAACAATACTGCAGTTTTCAAATAGGTTTTCATACAGATGGATTTTTTTGTTTTTCAATAGGTACGTATCAGATAGGGTATGGATTAAAAAACGGGCCAATGCTTTGATAACATTTTGCGTTATTCATTAATCAGGTCATAAAAATTCTTTTTTAACAAAACCAGGCTCCCGTCAATTTCTTTTAACTCGAACAGGTCGCCGTTTTTCAGGCTTATCAGCCGGCCAGTATAGCTAAACCCGCCCTCTTCTTTAGCAATGCGGGTAATTGACAATGTGGCACCGGGATAATTAGTGGAACGAAGCACAATCGTATTTACTGTGTTATTATACTTGCTGGCAGATGAGGCGACTGATCCTTCAAAGCGGATGCTGTTGTCTGCACTGAACTTTATATCGGCAGGCTGTCCCGGTTGTTTGGTCAGTACATCATTAATGACGACTTTTTCCAGAATTATTTTGTTCGGGAGGTTGCTAAAGAGTTTCGGCTTATTATTATCCGGCTCATTAACAGGCGAATCGCCATGTTGTGCTGAGGCGGCGACGCCAATAAAAACTGTGCATAAGCACATAAGTGCGGTACGAAGGTTTTTCATCTTAACAGTTTTAAATAAAAGGATTTTAACTCGCAACATTTTCAGGTGTTGCAGTCTTCAGAGCAGGTACGGATGAACAAAGGTTTGCTAATTATTTTTTAGGCGCAAAGTGTTTTTAAGAGATTCTTCAGGAAAAAAGTGATAATACTCGATAGCAAATCGTAAAACTCCGTCTGGTTAAGTATAAGGCTGTATTAATATTGACTTGTTCCCAGCATTACCAGGGTGCAGGCCTCGAGAGTTTCAATTCCTTTTTCGGCAGCAAGTCTTTCCAGCTCTTCATTCTCTGTCCCGGGATTGAAAATGATACGCTTTGGGAGTAAAGAAAGAATGTAATTGTAGAACTCCTTCTGATGAGTGGGATTCATATATAATGTTACAGTATGAATCCCGGTAACAGGAATGAGTGTCTTTGTTACAGGCACATCGGCTACAATTGTTTCTTTTCTGCCAACTGCCACTACCGGATGCCCATACTGGCGAAGTTTATTGATAGCAAGATAACTGTATCTGGAAGGGTTGTCAGAAGCGCCGAGTACAAGAGTTTTCTTTTGCATGAAGTTGTGAATTGGAGTCAGTATGTTTACAGTGTAATTTAATCATCTGCCGGGTGAATGCAAAAAGTCCGCTTCCTTATAATCTGTGTTGCTATCTGATTCATTATGCCTGTCTGAGGTAGCCGGCGTTGCAATCCAAATGAAAGTTGGGTATTGAAATATTCATTATTTTTCATTTTTATCACCAAAACCAAAAAACATGAAAAGAATTTTTCTGTACGTTTTCGCTCTGACGATTGCAGTATCCTGTAAGGACAAAAAAACTGATGAAGGCAAAACCGAAACACCTGCTGCTCCAGCCACAACTGAAACACCTGCACAGCCTGCTGCAACCGGCGCTGATGCCGAGCTGATCCAGTGGCTCTCAGGCAAAATGCTGGTATCCACCAAAGAGGATCCGAAGATGGATATGTGGAATGATCTTAAGTTGAACGCCGATGGCAGTTGCACAGATAAAGACAATGCTTCAGCAAAGTGGTCGGTAAAAGAAGGCAAGTTTAATTTTGAAGGCCCCATGACACTTGTGAAAGAAATGGAGAAGAAAGACGATACTACATTAGTGTTTAAAGGTGCTATTGGCAATGATGTATATATTCTGAAGGCGATTAAATAGAGATAAAAAGAATCAATAAAAAAGCTGACCGTTTGAGTCAGCTTTTTTTGGTTTAGTAGTTTTTCTTATTCAGCATCCTTTTTTGAATCCTTCTTAGGCTCAACCACTTCTGCTTTTACTTCCACTGCAGCATCAGCTTTTTTCTTGCCGAGGTATCCCGGCAAATCCATCCCTGCCATATCAAAAATATCTTTCAATGGTGGAACAGCTTTGTACAATCCGCTTACAAAATTTGCAGTGGAGCCTTTGCCGTCTGCACCTTGGGTGCCACCATCCCAAACCGTAACCTTATCAATCTTAATATTCTTAATCGCTTCAGACTGCATTTTAACCAGTTCAGGCAGTTTGTCGGCAATAAGCAGCAATACGGCATCTTTTGGATCGTTACCTGCAGATTTAACTATCCTTTCCAGACCTTCGGCTTGCTTAGTGAGCATTTCATATACACCTCTTGCTTCGGCTTCCAGTTTGGCAAAAATGGCATCGGCCTCGCCTTTTGCTTTTTCCCTTAATTGTTCGGCAGCAGCCTGTGCTTCAATAATGAGTTTTTGTTTTTGAATGTCCGCTGCCACAACAATTGTGGCATTTTGCGTGGCCCTGTCTCTTTCAGCACGGGCTTCTTCAGCCTTTTGCTCGGCCAGGTAAGCTTCCTCAAGAGCTTTTGCAGATTGTACTTTTTCAGCCGCTATCGCCTTTTTAAGTGCTTCGGCTTCCCGTTCTCTTCTTGCTGCATCAGAGTTGGCAATTTCAATTTTGGAAAGGTTTTCTCCCTGTACGGCAATGGCATTTGCCTCTGCCATTTTCACACGGGTATCCCTTTCGGCTTCGGCTTTACCAATGTTTTCATCACGGTTGGCACCTGCTATCTGAATTTCCTTGTCTTTCATTGCAAAGGCCACCTGGGTGTCTCTGTCCCGCTGCGTTTCTGCCACTTTAATATCTCTTTCTTTGTTGGCTGTGGCTTTACCTATTTCACCGGTACGTTCCTGTTCAGCCACACGGATTTTTGCTTCGTTGATGGCTTTGGCTGCAGCTTCTTTACCCAGCGCATCAATGTAACCGCTTTCATCCTTTATGTCGGTTACGTTTACGTTGATCATTTTCAGACCAATCTTATTCAGTTCTGCTTCAACGTTAGATGCAATATTGGCAAGAAATTTATCCCTGTTGCTGTTAATCTCTTCAATATCCATCATGGCAACCACAAGGCGCATTTGCCCAAGGATAATGTCTTTTGCCAGGTCGTGAACGGCAGGACGCTGCATACCCAGCAACCTTTCTGCCGCATTCTGCATTACGTTGGGTTCTGTTGAAACACCAACTGTAAAACGGGAGGGAACGTCAACCCGGATATTTTGTTTGCTCAGGGCACTGGTGAGGTTTACTTCGATGGAGATAGGCGTAAGATCGAGGAAAGAATAATCCTGGATAATGGGCCAGATAAAAGCCGCACCACCATGAATACATTTTGCCGTGTGTGTGCCTTCGGCACCTTTACCTACTTTGCCATATACAACCAGTATCCTGTCGGAAGGGCACCGCTTGTACCTGCGGAACATGGAATAGACTAAAATAAAAAAGAAAAAAACCGCCGCCGCAATGACGAATAAAAGATTTTCAGCCATGATGTGAAGATTAAAATATGATTAGGAAAGATTTGCAGTTACCAGCAGAACGTTATCGTTTACCACATCCACCACTTTTACCAGTTTACCTGTGGCGATTTTCTCAGTATCATCGGTTATTGCCTGCAGTTCATGCAGCGATCCCTGTACTTTCAAATGCACTTTTCCAAATCCTTCCCGTGCAGGAGGAATGAAAAGATAGGTTTCGCCAATGATTCCAACAGCATTTTTCATTTGCAAAGTGCCACTTTGTTTGAGTTTGTTCATACTGCGAAAGAGTATCATCATCATTACGACCATTAGAGAACCGGCCAGCACTGCCATACCGATAGTTACTCCCTTGCTCATACCACCTTGTATCGCTGCCACGCCTGTCCAGCCGAAAATGGTGAAGAAAGCGACGAGGTTCTTAATAGTGAAGAACTGGTGACCAGTGCCGTCGTCATCTCCAACATAATGGTCGGCATCGCCACCAGAAACATCGCTGTCGCCGCCGATAAAAGACATTACTAACTGTAACAGAAAAAACAGGGAAAACAACAGAGCAAAAGCCCAGAATATTTGTTCAAAGGCTGGTTTGGTCTGCCACCAGGTGGAAAAGTCTGACAAAATCATAGCAAAAGGCAATGTTTAGATACCGAAAATAAGCATTGCTGATAATATGTACGCTGATTTCTGTCAGTTCAAAATAATTTGGCTCAACTGTTTTTTGGGTGATGTCTTGCTGTAAATTGCTGTATGAAGAAAGTCTTACTGTTCCTGCTGCTTTGCATATCACACGCTGGATATAGCCAGTTTATGCCCTTTCGCTTTGCGTTTATTACAGATACACATATCGGAAGCCCTGGCGGTAATGCCGAAGAGGATTTACGCCGTACGGTAAGGGATATTAATGCCATGAAGGATATTGCTTTCGTTGTTGTTACTGGTGATGTAACTGAATTGGGCACAGATGAAGAAATAAAACTTGCCAAACAGATATTAGACAGTCTGAATGTAAAGTGGTACATCTTCCCCGGCAAACATGATACAGGCTGGAGTGAAAGCGGCGGCGTAACCTTCACTGCTGTTTTTGGAATGGATAAGTTCAGTTTTGAGTATAATGGCATCCGGTTTCTGGGTTGTGCTTCGGGTCCTTATGTGCGGATGAGTGACGGACATGTGCCCCGTGATGCTGTTAACTGGCTGGATAAAGAATTAAAAAAGCTGAAACCCGGTCAGCCACTTATTTTTCTCAATCACTATCCCATTGACAACAGTTTGGATAACTGGTATGAAGTAACCGACAGGCTTCGCCAGCACAATACATGGATGGCATTGTGCGGGCATGGTCATGCAAATCAGTTGATGAATTTTGAAGATATACCTGGCATTATGGGGCGTTCTAACCTGCGGGCCAAAGCCAATGAGGGCGGATATAACCTTGTGGCTGTCAGACAAGATTCGATACTGTTTACAGAGAGAAAACCAGTAAGCGGTAAAGAGAAAACATGGGCCGCTGTAAAAACAACTGTAAACCCGTATGATTTAACAAAGAAATTTCCCCGGCCAGATTACAGTGTTAATTCAATTTTTAACAATGTAAAGGAAACATGGGCTAATTCTTCTGATGCAAATATTATTTCCACACCGGCAGTTGGTGAAGAAAAAGTATTTGCAGGAAATCAAAACGGTGTGATGACAGGATTTTCCCTGGAAAATGGAAAACCATTATGGAAATATAGAACGGGTGGAGCAATTTTCTCATCACCGGCAGTTTCGGATAAGAAACTTGTTTTTGGTTCGGGCGATGGGAATGTCTATTGCCTGAGTACGGAAAAAGGTAAGTTGTTGTGGAAATATAAAGCCGCAGCATCAGTACTGGGCTCACCGCTGATTAATGGTGACACTGTTTTTATCGGGGGCAGCGACCGTTCTTTTGCAGCACTACACCTTACTACTGGCAAACTAATCTGGAAGTTTACCGGTTTGCAAGGTCCGGTGGTAAGTACCCCGTTATTATACAACAATCAAATCATTTTTGGTGCATGGGACAGGCATCTGTATGCACTCAGCAGCAGCACCGGTGAACTTGCCTGGAAATGGAATAATGGCTCATCTGTAAGAAACTATTCACCTGCTGCCTGCACTCCGGTTGCGGCTGATGGGGTTATTTATGTAGTGGCACCAGACCGGTATATTTCAGCAATTGATGCAGCATCAGGAAAAACACTCTGGAGAAATAATGATGCCACTGTCCGTGAATCAATAGGTTTATCTGAGGATGGAAAATGGGTATATGGAAAAACGATGCAGGATACTATTGTGGCTTATGCTGCTTCAAAAGATAAACAATCAGCCACTTGGAAACTGCATTGCGGTTTTGGATATGAGCATGTGCCTTCCATGCTGATTGAAAAAGAAGGATTAGTGTATTTTGGCACAAAAAGCGGGGTGGTGTATTGCATCAGCCCGGCAGAGCAAAAAGTCGTATGGTCGCATAAGATTGATAACTCTATGGTGAATACCGTCAAACTTATAAGTAAGGACAAGCTGGTGGTTTCCACCATGGATGGCAAGATTGTATTGCTCTATAAAGAACAGAATAATACCGATTAAGCAGTACGTTTTGGCGGCGAACTCTTTATTCTGGGGAGAAAATTACTTACTACGAAAAGTAAAATACCAACGGATATGGTAATGACACCAATCCAGGTAAAAAGCGGAGAGAAGCTTCCGTCCAGAATATAAATAATACCATCAAAAAGAAAAGCCGACAATCCTGTAATAAAAAAAAGAAGAGGCATGGAATCGTCCTTTTCTGGTTTTTCAGTGTTTCTCATAGTTTATTGCAACGGGTTAATATCTCTTTTTTGTATCAAATTTTTTGCCACGGCAAGATGGTGTGAAAAAAAATAGCTGATTATAGAAGCTGATACTAATATGGAATAGAAGTTTTACTAAGTATAAGAACTGAGTATCGGGTTTTAAACTGCTCTGGTTTTACTTTTCGAGTCATTTGAAAAATGGCATCTGCTTTAACTGTCTTTAAAACAGTATAAAAGGAAGAATCCTGACTCCTCTGCGAAGGCATAAAAACGACCTGTTTGTTGTAATGTTATTTAATCGTAAGTCCAGATAATGAAAAATCTTTTTCATCGCCTGTTTTTACTTCTGTCATTAGAATAGGTGTGTCCTTACGATTGATGTAAGTAATGTGAACTGTAAAAAATGCGTTCGCAGTGTCATTGATGAAATACTTTTTTGTTATTGTACCTTTTACAAGTAAATCTTTGGCGGCGTCAAAATTCCATTCTGTTGACGGACAGTCATATAATACGGCATTATGACTACCATCAGAAGTGTCGACAGGCATGTATATGGATATGCTGTCACCTATTCTGAATTTATTATAGTTCAAGAGAGCGTCAGCTTTTTGTTTTTCCTCACAATCACTGATTGCCTTCCAGTAATCCTGATAATGTTCAACTTGCTTGTTGAGTTCAATATCTTTTTTGTTAAGAGTCCGGTGCAACGATGTCAGGATAATTGAAGAAATGTCGTCAGGGTGAAATACTCCTAAAGAACGGAAATAATTTGTTAAATCTGTGTCTCTGTTATCGTAAACCCAACTGTTTCTAATCCACTGACCAGTTCCCAAATGAAGTTCAGTTACCGCCTCTTTTTCGGATTTGTTTTTGAATTTGTCAAGTTCTTCCTTTGTCCATTTTTGTTGGAAATACAAAACTGCTTCGTCTAGATTCTTTGGCAAAGTGATTTGTGATTTGCAACTCGTCAGAAAAAACAAGCAGGCGAAAACAAATGTCAGTCTTGATAAAGTCATTTTGAAAAATAAGGTCTGTCAAATATTACAGCCAAGTACAGATTTGGCAGTTCTTCAAAATTTAAAAGACAGAAATTTTTTATAACAACATTGTTACTGGATTTTCCAGAAACTGTTTAAACGTTTGCAAGAAGGCAGCACCTGTGGCTCCATCAACGCTGCGATGGTCGCAACTAAGGGTAACCTTCATCACATTGCTAACTGCAAAGCCGTCGCCTTTGCGCACTACCACCTCTTTAATGCGGCCAACAGCCATTATACAACTGTCGGGTGGGTTAATGATGGCTGTAAATTCATCAATATCCATCATGCCCAGGTTGGAAATGGTAAAAGTGTTGCCGGTAAATTCATTGGGCTGCAACTTCTTGTTTTTGGCTTTGGTCGCCAGGTCTTTTGTCTCGGCTGAAATTGCAGGCAGGGTTTTTTGGTCAGCAAAACGTATAACAGGTACAATCAGGCCATCTTCAATGGCTACTGCCACACCCACATGTACATGGCTGTATCTTCTTATTTTATCGCCCATCCATGAGGCATTTACCGCAGGGTGGCGGCGAAGGGCCATAGCGGCAGCTTTCACCACCATATCGTTAAAGCTGATTTTTACAGGGCTTAACTCATTCAGTTTTGTACGGGCTTCTATTGCACCATCCATGTTAATTTCCATTTTAAGATAGAAATGCGGTGCTGAGAATTTACTTTCTGCAAGGCGTTTTGCTATAACTCCACGCATTTGTGAGTTAGGTATGTCAGTATAGCCTTCTTCGCCGCTAACAGGTACAGGCTGGTAAGTGGCAACTGGTTGTTGTCCCGCCCCAAGCGGGATGGTTGCTGGTCGTTGGTCGTTGGTAGCTTGTCGCTGTTGGGTAGCTGTGGTCTGTTGACTATCGGCTGTTGGCTTTGTTTTGTAATTATCAATGTCGGCCTTTGTAATTCTTCCACCGTCGCCTGTACCATTTATTGTACTGAGGTCAATATCTTTTTCTGCTGCCAGCTTTTTAGCAAGAGGCGATGCTTTTATACGGCTGTTGCCGCTGGTTGCTGGTTGCTGGTTGCTGGTTGCTGGTTGTTCCAAAGTGGCCGCTGAGGACTGGTTAGCCCCTGACGATTGCTGGGCAGCGCCAGATTTTACTGCTGCTACAACTGCTTCAACATTCACTTTGGCTGCGTCTCCAATTATGCATAGTAAGTCGTTAACCAGTATCTTCTCACCTTTTTGTGCGCCGACATAGAGCAGGGTACCGTTTTTGTAGCTTTCCAATTCCATTGTTGCCTTGTCGGTTTCAATCTCGGCAAGAATTTCCCCTTTCTTTACAGTGTCGCCAACTTTTTTATTCCAGTTTGCAATCACACCGGCTTCCATCGTATCACTAAGACGGGGCATTAGCACCACTTCGTCCATTTTTGACAGTTCAGCTACAGGAGTTTGGGTGATTTTTTCTGGTTGCGGGTTGTCCCCAAGGGGTCCATTAGTACTTGCAGCAGGTTGTGCTCCTCCAAGCAGGCCTGAAATATCTTCACCAGCATTTCCAACTATTGCTAACAACTGGTCCACCTGTATTTTGGAGCCTTTATCGCCACCAATATGGAGCAGTGTGCCATCTTTATAGCTTTCGAGTTCCATGGTGGCTTTATCTGTTTCAATTTCAGCCAGCAGATCACCTTTTTTAACTGTATCGCCCACTTTTTTGTGCCAGGCAGCAATTACACCTTCTGTCATTGTGTCGCTGAGGCGGGGCATCAATATCACTTCGGCCATTGCCTTTAAATTTTGGCCGAAAATACGGTAAAATGAGCAATGAAACGATGGTAATGGTGGGGAGATGTCAGCTTATGGCCAGAACTTTTTTCTCCGCTTTTTTAAAAAGGGCATCCGCCTGCTTTTGCAGTTCAATGGTTTTACTGATAGCGGTTGCCATTTTGCAATAGTGTGCAGGGTCATCCATCTGGCGGCTTTTGCGGTCTTTTAAATATTTTTCCATGGGCTGGTAGCCGCCTACCTGGTATTCCCATACATTTTTGGAGATATTATCAAAATACCGGGCTTCGTTAATGTAAACCCTTTCTTCCCCTTCGTTATAAACAGGCTTTTCAATGCCATCGCTGCCGCCTTTGCCAAAATACTTTGTGGTGGAATGGCTGAGCGATTTATGTTTTAATAAATGCAGCGAGGCCAGTTCCTCGCCCAGCTTTGCCATTTCGGCAAATACATCTTTATCTGCCGTAAAAGGCATGCGGGGAAAATCTATTTTCAGAAATTCGGCATACTTCTCCCGGTAAATATTGCTGTACAATACGGCATAACAGTAATACAGCACCTGCTCCGGTGTTGGCCGCTTTTTATATGCTTTTTCTAATTGTTCAAAAACTTTGGGGGCAATGTTGGCCACTTTGCCCTGCTTGCCATAAGCCTGTTCAGGCTCAAACAACATCATGGCCTGTAAGCCTTTCTTCTTTTTTTCTTCGGCGGGAGGGTAGAGGTAGAGGGGAGCTTGTTGAATAATTCCTTTGCTGCTAAAAAATGTTCTGTTGTCAACCATGTATTCAGAAACTAATGCATGAGAATATTTTTCGTTACCAGAATACTGACGAATGAAGCAGATTGAGATGTTTGGCTTTAACAAATGTTGAACATTATCAAAAATTGGTCTTTCTATAACCAACTTAGAATAGTAAATATTTCTTACATCAAATGGCCTATATGTAATCAGATTGAAATGTTCATCCCAATCTTTTACTTTAGAAAATTCTTCTCTAAATTTTTTTAGTTTAAATGTTGATGTATCTTTTAAGCCATAAGCTTCTTTTATAAAAGCGTCTTCAAATTTTATATTTCTGAATTGTCGGATTCTTGCCTCTAAAGAATCCTTATTAATATCTATTGCGAATGCATCACGGGCTGTTACAATCCCAACATTATTTACTGGAAAAACTTCTGTAAGCTTTATCCATCTATTGTAATGCTCAATGCCTTCTGTATTTCTTTTCACCAAAAAATACCAGGGTGTTTTCGGTTCCAGGGGTTCAAAATCCTTTTTCTTAAAAGGCTTCTTGTCTAACCAGTCATATTTTTCTTCCCGCCTGCCATACATGTCCCGGTGATAGACCTTACAGCTACCTCCCCTAACCCCTCCGGCGGGGAATTTTACAAACAGGGCAATGGCTGTTCCCTGCTGTATGTCAAACACATTTTCATCTTTTTCCCCATCCGGCGTTGTTTCTTTTTTTAAGCTGTTACCATGCAGGTCAATAATATAAATTTCATTAAAGGTTTTCATCAGGCTCTGCCTCATGCCACGGAAAGTAGGGTTGTCCAAATAACTGTGATTGGTAATCATGCCCACAATGCCTTCGCCTGCTTTTTGTATTTTCCATTGGGCAAACCGCAAAAACTTTACATAATCATCCTGCAGCCATAACTTCTTTTCGCCAAGTGGTTTTCCATCCACTTCATAATATGTTTGGGCACCGTCAATATTTGTCTTCAACAGTTTCTCAGTCCATTCATTAATATTCGCTGAAATGCCACTGTAAGGCGGGTTGCCCAATATCACCAGTATTGGTTCTTTTTGTTTTACTTTCCCTGCAAGATGGCTTTCTTCGCTCAGCGAACCGAGGCCGGGAATCTGCGTTTGCTGCAGGTCTTCCATGTCCAATGTGTTGGTAAGGTACAGTTTAAACCGGTCATCATCTTTCATTTTATACCCAAGCTCTTCCAGCAGAAAACTAATTTTAATATGGCCGATGGCATAGGGTGCCATCATCAGTTCAAAGGCATAAAAATTTTTAAGTACCTGTTGCCTTATAAAGCGTTGCTTGCCGCCATCGCCGTATTTGGTGGTAAACTCCTGCACGGCCAGTTTAATGGCTTCGGCAGGAAAGGTAAGTGTGCCGCCTGCGGGGTCGAGCAGGGTTACTTCTTTACTGGCTAATCCATCTTGTAAATCAAAATGAGTTTTCAGCAGTTCATGTATGCTGCGTACGATATACTTTACCACCGGTTCGGGGGTGTAATACACGCCACGTTTTTCCCTTGTGCCGGGGTCGTATATGTTCAGGAAGGTTTCATAAAAGTGAACGATGGGGTCTTCGCCTTTTCCCTTGCGGTAGTATTCGTCCAATATTTTATTTACATCGGCGGCCTGCAATACTTCGGCAATATCATCAACAATAACCTCCATTTGCAGGGGCAGTTTGCCGAGGGAGATAAAGCGGAACACATCCCGCAGTATGCCGATGGTTTGCGGTATCAGTTCATAAGCGGCTTTCCGGGTAAAACTTCCGTTGGCACGGGTACGGGCGGCAAACAGGCCGTAGGTAATCGTTTGCGAATAAATGTCGGCGAAGTCTGTTTGGGTAAGGTTGGCAACGAGGTAGTTTTTAAAAGCTGTGTAGAATCCATAAATATCGCCCTTGCCTTCTTTTTCTTCCAGCAGTTCTTCGGCAATCACTTCATCCCGCAGAAAGCCGGTACGTTTGGCTAATTCTGTAGCAAGGCTTTCGGCAGAAAACACTTTGGGAAAGGTGAAGGCAAAGAATTTTTGTAACAGCGAATTGAATGCGGCTTCGTTTTCAAGCGGTGGGGTTTCTTTTAATTTACTGGCCACAAATGGCCTGCCGATGGAAACCTTGTCAATCAGTTGACCGTTGCGGTACAGCCGGAATTCATAAAAATCAGTAAGTACCAGGTTGGGGAAAGTATTGCGGTATCTTTTAAGCTGGTTGGTTGTTTCAATTACATCTAAGTTTTCGCCGGGTTTCTTCGCTTCTATGTAACCAACGATATGCTGCTTACCATCCCACACCCTGAAGTCGGGGTTGCCAGCTTCGGTTTTTTTGGGCAGTGTGGTTATTTGTGTTTTGGTTTTATCAATGCTTACAGCAAATTTTTCGAGGAATCCCGACAAATGCGGATAGAAACTTTCTTCACGGGCATCGCCCTGCGCCGTGGTTTTGGCAATCGCTTTCAGATAGGCTGTGGTCATAAGATAAAATTAATGGTTTCTGTGCTGTGGGCTGCCCGTTAATAATCCAGCTCCAGCCGCAGACGGTCTTTCAATTCTATTATTAACGGAAACTCCACGGCCATTTTCTGAAACTGTTCTTTTGAAGTTAAGGTAACTTCAAGAACAGGCCGGTCAGAGGCTTTTTCCTCCACAATTACATTAAACTGAAGCAGCCGGTTGTGCAGTTTATCCTGCAGGAAATGAAACAGATGATTTCTTTCCTGTTCAATGAATTTTTGTTCGATATTGTTGGCTGTTACAGCTTCAAACGAGTTTTCATCTTTAATGCGCAGCAGTGCCAGCTCAAAAGGCTGTGCAGCCGGGTTTCTTTTTTCTTTCAGCAGGAAAATGTAATCGTTCCAGGCTTTTTGCAGTTCTTCCTGGGCTAATGGCCTGTTAGCGGCATCTCCGTTGCCATTACCATTTCCTTTATACTGTTTCCGGATTTTATCAAGAGCCGAAAGACCTGAGGAAACAGGTTTCCTGTTCGATGCCTGAGGCTGCGGCGTATCCTCCTCAACTATTGAAGGTTTTGACGCAGGTGTTTCTATAATCAGTTTTGCTTCTGTTGTTGATTTTTGCGGTACGTTGACATGCACCTGCGGACTGCTATACAACTTTATCGGCGATATCCTGAATGCCTGTGCACCTTCAATCAGTTTTTTTTTACTTACTGCATTTCCTTCGGCAGTAATTTGCAGGGCTTGCTGCAGGTAGCAGAGCTTGATAAGGGCCAGTTCAACATGCAGCCGTTTATTACGGGCTGCTTTATAATTAATTTCTGCTTCATTAAGAATGTTAAGAGTACTTATCAGGAACGGGAAGGAAACTCCTTTGGCAGTAGCTACATATTTGTCTTTAAAACTTTCCACGACTTCGAGCAGGCTGGCTGCTTTTTCATCTTTGCATACCAGCAAGTTGCGGATAAACTCGGCAAAGCCATTAATGACAAGATCGCCTTCAAAACCTTTGCGGTTAATATCATCATAGAGCAGCATTGCGCCGGCCAAATCCTGCTGCTGCATATAGTCAAGCAGTTTAAAATACAGGTCAGCATCGAGTATGTTCAGGTGCTCCAGTGTATTAGAGTAATTGAGTTCGCCGCTGGTAAAACTTACAATTTTGTCCAGGATACTCAGTGCATCCCGCATACAGCCTTCGCTTTTCTGTGCGATGATTTGCAGGGCAGCTTTTTCAGCTTTTATTTCTTCTTTTTCACAAATTTCTTCCAGGTGTTGTACTGTATCGTTGGTGGTAATTCGTTTAAAGTCAAAAATCTGGCAGCGGCTTAATATTGTAGGAAGGATTTTGTGTTTTTCTGTAGTGGCCAGAATAAAAATGGCATAGGAGGGAGGCTCTTCCAGGGTTTTCAAAAAAGCGTTGAAGGCGGCAGCACTTAACATGTGCACCTCATCAATCACATATACTTTGTACCTGCCTGTTTGCGGCACAAAGCGAACCTGGTCAACCAAATCTCTGATATTGTCCACTGAATTGTTAGAGGCCGCATCCAGTTCGAAATAATTCATTGAGGCACCATCGTTGAATGACTGGCAACTCTGGCATTTGTCACAGGCTTCGCCTTCTTTGGTGGGGTTTTCGCAGTTGATGGTTTTGGCCAGGATACGGGCACAGGTGGTTTTACCCACACCTCTTGGTCCGCAAAAAAGAAATGCATGTGCCAGTTGTTGCTGCTTGATGGCATTCTTTAAAGTAGTGGTAATGTGTGACTGACCTACGACAGTGTCGAAGGTTTGTGGTCTGTATTTCCGTGCCGATACGATGAATTTATCCATAGTGCGAAGTCAGAAGTCAGAGGTCGGAAGTCAGAAAAACCTCAAACCAATAACACTCATCTTTTGTGCAATAATAAAGAAAGTTTTGGCAGCAGTTTTTTCTCTTTTTACACAAGCACCGGATGTGGTTTGAATTCTTTCATTCTGTCAAAATTGTACCGATAAGTGGTGAGCATTCGGCTGCGGTAGGTGCCCAGAGCTTCAGCTACGTTAATCATTTTTGGGTTGAATTCGCCAATCCATTGCATTTCATAATCTTCATAAATAGGTCTTCCCAGTTTGTATTCGCCATTTTCGATATAAACTCCCTGTATAATCTTGCAGGCTTCAACAATCATATATCCGTCCACACCTTTTCCCTGCCATTCAGGGATTACCCCAAATACCAACCCGGTGAACTTATTGTTCCTTTTGGTGGCTTTAAGCCATAAAAACTTCAACTTTTGCCAGAAACCAAATTTCCCTTTCAGATACTTAAACCATTGGTTCAGGTCGGGCAGGTTGATGAATATGCCAACAGGTTCATTTTTGTAATACACAAACCAGTTTATGCGTTCATCCATTACAGGTCTCATAGCCCTGAACATCTTCAGCACCAGCTTTTCTTCTATCTGCTTCATGCCACCGTGGCCTGCCCAGGCTTTATTATATACAATTGTAAAATCGCTGGCAAATTTTGACAACCGGTTTTTTTTAATGTGGGCCGAACTGAAACCCGGATCTGCCGCACATTCGGCATGGCGATCATAAAATTTCTGCTGCAACCTTTCTTTTACTTTCAGCGAAAAACAAACCTGGTTAAAAAAGTTTTTGAAACCATACGTTTCAAACAACTGCTGATAATAAGGCGGGTTGAAATTCATGCAGTACAAGGGCGGTATTTCGTTGCCCTGCACCACCAATCCCCACCATTTATCCCTTTCCCCAAAATTGATGGGGCCATCCATAGCTTCCATGCCTCGTTGAAGCAACCAGTGTTTGGCAACATCAAACAGTATGTCAGCCGCCTCCTGGTCATTGATACATTCAAAAAAGCCTATGCCGCCAACAGGCACATCGTCATCTTTTGTTCTGTATTTGTTGTTAACAAAAGCTGCTATGCGGCCAATCAGTTTGCCCTCCCGGTCTTTTAATACCCAACGGGCAGCCTCGCCATGACGAAAGGTTTTGTTTTTGGAAGGGTTAAAAGTGTCGTTAATATCCTTGTCAAGCGGACGAATCCAGGCCGGATTGCCCTTATTCAGCAAGACAGCAACTTCAATAAACTCTTTTGCCTGTTGTGGTGTGGCTACTTCAGTTAACCTCATATTTTTCAGCAGATTGACAAAAATAGGGATTAATGTTCAGGGCAGGTTTTTAACCCATTTTCCACAGGCCGGATAAATCGTCTTTTTTCTACTTAACTAATTGGCAAATTAGCCCTCCGCCCTTACCTTTGCGGCCTGAAAAAGGAGCAGGATGCCAGGGGTCAGATATCTGACAAAGCAAACTGAATTAATGCCTTCGGCTTCCGGCTTCAGACATCATACTTCAAATATTTAATATGGCAATCACTGGAAAAGTAAAACAGGTTATCGGTGCCGTAATCGACGTTCAGTTCGATGGCAAGCTTCCTGAAATTTATAACGCATTAGAATTAAAAAGGGAAAATGGCGATACGCTGGTTCTTGAGGTTCAGCAACACCTTGGCGAAGACAGTGTTCGTACCATTGCGATGGATGGTACAGAAGGTATCGTTCGTGGTATGCTTGTTACAGATACTGGTCAGGCCATTGCCATGCCAACCGGTGAAGCTATCAAAGGCCGCCTGTTTAATGTAACCGGTGACCCGATTGACGGCTTACCTGCTGTAAGCAAGGTAAATGGCCGTCCCATTCACGGGTTACCTCCTATGTTTGAAAACCTGAGTACAGCCACTGAAGTACTTTATACCGGTATTAAAGTTATTGACCTGATTGAGCCTTATGCAAAAGGTGGTAAGATTGGGCTGTTTGGTGGTGCTGGTGTGGGTAAAACAGTATTGATTCAGGAATTGATTAATAATATCGCCAAAGCTTACTCTGGTTTGTCAGTGTTTGCAGGTGTGGGTGAACGTACAAGGGAAGGAAACGACCTGATGCGTGAAATGATCGAAGCCGGCATTATGAAATATGGCGATGCCTTCAAGCACAGCATGGAAGAAGGCGGATGGGATTTGAGCAAAGTAAATATGGATGAACTGGCAGAATCAAAAGCAACATTCGTTTTCGGACAGATGAATGAGCCTCCGGGAGCAAGGGCAAGGGTGGCTCTGTCCGGTTTGACAATTGCTGAGTATTACCGTGATGGTGATGGACAAGGTAAAGGCCGTGACATCCTCTTCTTCGTTGATAACATCTTCCGTTTCACGCAGGCGGGTTCTGAGGTTTCAGCCCTGCTGGGCCGTATGCCTTCAGCGGTGGGTTACCAGCCTACATTGGCTACTGAAATGGGTATCATGCAGGAACGTATTACTTCTACCAAGAATGGTTCTATTACATCGGTACAGGCCGTTTACGTACCTGCAGATGACCTTACTGACCCGGCTCCGGCAACTACATTTGCCCACCTTGATGCCACAACCGTATTAAGCCGTAAGATTGCTGACCTTGGTATTTATCCTGCGGTTGACCCGCTGGATTCTACTTCAAGGATTCTTTCTCCGCTGGTAGTGGGAGAAGCACACTATAACTGTGCTGACCGTGTAAAATCAATGTTGCAGCGTTATAAAGAATTGCAGGATATTATCGCCATTCTGGGTATGGATGAACTGAGCGATGACGACAAGATGGTGGTGGCCCGTGCAAGAAAGGTACAGCGTTTCCTTTCTCAGCCATTCCATGTGGCGGAAGCCTTCACCGGTTTGAAAGGTGTGCTGGTACCCATTGAAGAAACTATCCGTGGCTTTAACATGATTATGGATGGTGAAGTGGATGAATATCCAGAAGCTGCCTTCAACCTTGTAGGTAATATTGATGATGCCATTGAGAAGGGTAAGAAATTGCTGGCTGCTGCACAGGGATAATGATGGTTTGAAAGGTTTAACGTTTAAGAAGATTAACGTTAACCTTAAACCTTTAAACGATTTAAACGATGAATTTAGAGATATTAACTCCTGAAAAGAAACTTTACAGCGGCGAGGTATTCGGTGTGCAAATGCCGGGTGTAAGCGGTTCGTTTGAAGTGCTTGATAAACATGCTCCGCTGGTAAGCGCCTTAAAGGCGGGCCGTATAAAAGTGCTGAAAGACTTGCAAAACCATATTGCCAACTTTGATATTCAGGGTGGCTTTGTGGAAGTGCTTAATAATAAAGTTACTGTTTTGGTTGAAGGTGCAGAGCCAGTGGAATAGTACCAGGGAAACCAGTATTGGGTATTATGAAGACTATTTGAACCCTCTCGTTTATCGGGAGGGTTTGTTTTGTTTGTTTAGTCATCATAATAGTGCCATTCAGAAATATATTCAAACCATCTGGTTCTTGATTTGTCAAAGTAAACTAATAGTCTTTTTAATAAGCCGTTATTGTAGTACTCGTAAACATCATACGATCCGCCTCTTGAAAGTTTATTATCGATATGCAGTCGGCCATTTCTGTCAAGAGTCTGATTTTCTTTGAAAATAAAACTCTTTCCGTTTGGTTGATAAATGGTAGTTCTTATTTTTCGGCACAGGCTGTCATAATCACTTTGAGAGGAAATATGGCCAGATAGAAAAGCTGTTTTGTATAAGAGGCCTTTTTTGTTATAGTATTCTATGAAGGGTTTATAAGTAGTGTCAAAATAGAAAATGTACTTCTCGTAGCTGCCGTCAGTATGATAGGAATAAACAGAAGAATCTCTTTTCTCCTTCCGGTCAAATACAGTAATTCTTTTAACTAGTCTTTCCAAAGTGTCGTAGTAGTTTAGATATGATGTTTGACCAAGTCGTGTTACCGAGAGAGTATCATTACCATATATATCAAAATAGATACTGATAGTGTCAGTATTTGATAGTTTCTTGTTTCTGTATGACTTCCAATAAAGTCTTTCACAACTTACTTTATTTATTTTTATTGGATCATTACACTGTTGGCTGTGAAGCATAGCGGAATTGAAACCAAGCAGGTAAATCGAACAAATACTTTTCAGAAGATTCTTAATTGAATAAGGCATGGCACATCTTAATTATCGCTTTTGTAGTTTTTTTTGAAATTCCTTCTCTGCCCAGGTAAACACCTTTTTCATCATATCTGTTTTTCTCAGTTCGTATTTGGTTCTTATCTGTTCTTCTTCGTTGGCAATCATCAGGAACATTACATCAACGGCACGGGCCGAGATAAAATCGGTTAGATTATTTTCAAGCGGTTTGCTGCTCAGAAAAGGGAT
>CALLZY010000217.1 GCA_937858715.1 uncultured Chitinophagaceae bacterium
CAGCTAAACCATAAAAAAGTTGGCTTTTGCTTGGTTTTTTACACAGTTCATGTTGTAGGCAGTTTTAGTCAACTGACCATGCTGAAATATGATTTTATAAAAGTCCACTTCCCATTTATTTTCTTGTATAGTCTCGTTGAATATTCTGCACACAAGTTTCCGCAATAATGATTGTAATAGATTATAAATGATTGCTTGTCTTTACTGAAATACGGCAATGTTGTAGGCAGTTTTAGTCAACTGACCATGCTGAAATATGATTTTATAAAAGTCCACTTCCCATTTATTTTCTTGTATAGTCTCGTTGAATATTCTGCACACAAGTTTCCGCAATAATGATTGTAATAGATTATAAATGATTGCTTGTCTTTACTGAAATACGGCAATGAAAAACTGTAATTTGCTGGTGTCATTACAAATTCGTCGCCTTTAGTCTTTAAGTGTAGTCTGTCTTTGGAAATAATTACAAGGCTGTCGTAAATATTGTCTGTCCAGATGCCATTCTTAGTAATATCGCAATCAGCAATATAATAAGTCGTGTCTGATTGATTTATTATTTTCGTTTCATAGTTTGTAATGCTGTCAATCAAATAATATTTACCCGTTAGCGAGTCTGCACTTAGTATGTCGTGATAAATTTGTTTAAGTTCTGATTTGTCAACTTGTATAGACTGTCTACAAGAAAATATTGCTACTAGGAAAAATATTAATGATAAGTATTTGAACATTTAAAATCGTATTTCTTTGTAGATGCAAAAGTCGGATGTGTCCATAAAAATTGCCTACAACGAGCAGGGCTTTATGCAGGTTGGGAATTAGTATTCCGTCTGCCGACAACCGCTGCTGATTGAAATTATATTGTTGAAGTTATGTACAAAAGCTGATAGTTATTCGTCTGCTGGAACCAAAGCTGGGATTTGCAATTAGCTGATGTTACAATGTCGAGCCCGACTTGCATAAAACCCAATGTAAGCTGCAGTTTTGTCTCACTTGAAATACCCAAGCTGTCTGAGAATTCCTTCCTTTTTTACTAAAAACAAGTCGTCAACGTAACTACCCATAAGTCCGGTCGCAGTTAGCCCTTCAACTTTAAAGTATGGTTCTGGAAATACTTCTCTAACTGTTGCACTGTCTCTTGTCGGGTTTATTTTATATGTCACCGGTTTGGGGAAGTCAAGTTTTACAACTGGAATTGGCGTCTTTACACTATCCTTGAATTTTTCGTCAAAATAAAATGGGTCGCCGCAGCTTGCCCAACGTCCACTTGTCGTTTTATAAACGTCAAAGTATTGATACCTAACGTGATGATATTTACCATTATGTTTATAAACAAAAAGCAAGGCATATTTTGATTTTGAGAAAGCTGGGACTCCGTAATGGTCGTTTGTATTGAAGACTATTGTCTTGTCTGAATAGTCACCAAAAACGTTTTGAATGATTTTATACTTTGCTTGATAATTTTCGTAAGATATAATCATTTGTCCTGGTGGGTCTGTCGGTCGTGGCAACTTTTTTATTGAAAGTTTCTGTCCAACAAAAACAAACAAAGTGTCTGGATTACTTTGTCCAAATGAGCAAGCAAAAGTAAGTGTCAGTAAAAGTAATATTGAAAAACGGGTTGTCATTAAAATTGCAGCTTACGTTCACAGCTTTGCGGTCGGCGTGGCAATTGTTTTACGTCGCCCCTGGCGACGAATGCTGAACTGTGATACTAAAGATAAAAATTTATTCAAAAGCTTAATAGATAAATGTCAGCCGGAACAAAAGCTAAATAGAATTACAGGTGATGACCGACGTTTTGCGTCGCCCCCCGCTGCCGCAAAACTGCATGTAAGGTGCAGTAAAAGTCACTCAAAGTTTATTTGATATGTCGTCTTTTGCGGCGTTTTACTTAATGAACTTTCCCATGTGTCGCTTATCAACAAACCTTTGTCATTGTACTCGTATAATGTTGTTGATGAAACTCCGTTTGAAGATTTTTCAATTAGTTTGGTGAGTTTATCTGCGTCATTATAAAAGTATGTCAACGTAATTGTCGTGTTAAAGTAATAAGCCTTTGTCTTTTTTTCTATTATATTTCCGTTGACGTTGTATTTATAGTTAACTCGTTCTTCCTTTCCAATTGTGTTATTTGATTTGTCTTCTTGAATTAGAAAACCTTTGTCGTCATATTTATACTTTGTCACTGAGTTACCCATAGTACCTGATGTCTGTGTCTCAGATATTTTATTGCCTTTGTCGTCGTAATCAAATGTCCATGTAGCCGAAACCTGACCAAACTGAATGTATTCCTTTTTGGAAAGTTTATTTTTGTCGTTATAGTAATACTTTGACGTTGAATTTATGTCGCCATTGCTTGTGTATGTCCGTTCTTCAATAACTTGAGAGGAGTCGTTATAAAAAAGTTCTCTGTCAACCTGAAACTGCTTGTTTTCATTTAATGAACCTTGCTTAACGAAGTTTCCTTTGTCATTATAAAACTCGGTGTATTTAATTTTTCCGTCGCCGTCAATTGTCGTAATTGACTTGATTTTAAATTTTACAATGTCGGGCTTACTAATTTCTTGTCCAACTGAAACTTGAACAAGAAAGAAGGAAAGCAGAATTAAAAAGAATTTTGATTTCACGGGTTGTCAATTTTTTGCACCTTACGATTGTATTTATGCAATTGTACGCTATAACCCCAATTTCTTATCCCATCAAAGCCAACAAAATAGTGATATACATTTCAGGTTGTCAGTAGCGCCAATGCAATTTACCGCAAATCTTAATAGTGGCTACCGAAGTACTACGGTATTTTGTTTCGCAAGGCGCAAACCAGCCCTTCTTCCGTTCATATTCCCAACTCCAAACGGGCAGTTCTGGCATAAAACCTGGTAATTATTTTTTTTGTCCAAGCTTGTCCGCCCCGTGCGGGGAAAAAGTAAGTTAAGCAGAAAAGAAAGAAGCCGGGTCAGTCCGGTGGCACTGCAGTGCAGCAACTTATTCCGGTAAGTTTTCCTTAACCTGCCTGGCTGCAGCTATGGCAAATGGCAACGCCCCATCCGATTCTACTGTACCGTCTGTGGCAACAAATACTTTACAAACCACATTCTCCACCACAAATATGAAATAATGGTGCCGCTGTACCAGGCCAAATGCTTTCAGCATATCGGCTGCTTTTGCCGATTCACGGAAAACTTTTATCTCCTCAGCATTATCCACCCGGAATGTTCCCTTTACAGGTTCGCCCCCTTCAGCGTTTTCTTCCAGCTTCAGGCGGTGCCATTTCAAAGCATCTTCCCGGCTGTTGAACACCCAGCGTATATCAACACTGCGCTGAAATTTGTTGTCTTTGTTTTCCATGTTGCAAACATGGAGCATATTATTTTTCTCTCCGGGTATCAGCCCGAAGGGTTTATAAAATGAATCAGGGATAAATATGTTTTGAGGGTTCTCTTTCCGGAAGACAGGTTCGGCTTCCTTTTTCGGAGCCAGCAGCGTGGAAAGCAAAGAACAGTCTTTCAGCATCAGGGCTATTGCCATCTGATTGAAATGGGCATGCACGGCAGAATCGAGCAGGTGCCCCAGTTCAATAATTTTTTTATTGAGCAGGTTGGTAATGCTGAGCGACTGGCAGGTTTCCACCATTTGCAGTATAGAATCCTCCGGAAGTTGTGGATCTACTTCTGACAGGCACTCACACCAATACTTTGCATGGGCTTTGGCTGCGGTACTGTCCTGGGCTTTTGCCTGCAGCAGAAAGGTCAAAGAAATAATGAGGCTGGCTATTGTTTTGTACATACGGTGAAGTTTGTTGTAAGGTAGCTTTTGACAACCGGATAGTTTATACCCTGGTGAGGGTATTTAAAAAAAAGCCCGGTTTAAAACCGGGCTTTATAACTATTTAAGTGTGATTATTAATACCTGTAATGCTCAGGCTTAAACGGACCTTCTTTGGTAATGCCCAGGTATTCAGCCTGTGCCGCAGTAAGTTCGTCAAGCTGCACACCAATCTTGGCGAGGTGCAGCCTTGCCACTTTCTCATCAAGATGCTTGGGCAACACATATACTTTGTTCTCGTAGTTTTTGTGGTTGTTCCACAATTCTATCTGCGCCAGCGTTTGGTTGGAGAATGAGTTGCTCATCACAAACGACGGGTGACCGGTAGCGCAACCAAGGTTAACAAGGCGGCCTTCAGCAAGAATGATGATGTCTTTACCATCTACATTGTAAATATCCACCTGTGGTTTGATGGTGTCTTTGGTATCGCCATAGTTGCTGTTGAGCCATGCAATATCAATTTCAATATCGAAGTGGCCGATGTTGCAAACGATGGTCTTGTCCTTCATCTGCTTAAAGTGTTCGCCGGTGATCAGGTCACGGCAACCGGAAGCGGTAACAACAATGTCGGCCTCTTTTACAGCGTCAATCATTTTCTTTACTTCAAAACCGTCCATTGCAGCCTGCAGGGCACAGATAGGGTCGATCTCGGTAACGATAACACGGCAACCGGCACCAGCTAATGAAGCGGCAGAACCTTTACCCACATCACCATAACCACCCACAACAGCTACCTTACCGGCCAGCATTACATCGGTGGCACGGCGGATGGCATCCACCAGTGATTCTTTACATCCGTATTTGTTATCGAACTTGGATTTGGTAACAGAGTCGTTAACGTTAATCGCTGGAACAGGCAGTGTGCCTTTTGCCACTCTTTCGTACAGGCGGTGTACGCCGGTAGTGGTTTCTTCGCTGATGCCTTTTACATGCTGCACCAGTTCAGGATATTTATCCAGCACCATATTGGTAAGGTCGCCACCATCATCAAGAATCATGTTCAGCGGACGGTCAACACCGCCAAAGAACAATGTTTGCTCAATACACCAGTCAGCTTCTTCAATGGTTTGTCCTTTCCAGGCAAACACACCAATACCGGCAGCGGCAATAGCAGCAGCGGCATGGTCTTGTGTGGAGAAGATGTTGCAGGAACTCCATTTTACTTCGGCACCAAGGGCAACAAGAGTTTCTATAAGAACGGCAGTTTGAATCGTCATGTGGAGACAACCGGCAATGCGGGCATCTTTAAGCGGCTGAGAAGGACCATATTCTTTACGGATAGCCATCAGACCGGGCATTTCAGCTTCGGCCAGGCGGATTTCTTTGCGTCCCCATTCAGCAAGGGAAATATCAGCCACTTTGTAAGGCAGGCTGAAATTAATGGAAGTAGATAATGTTGACATTTATTTGCTTTTTTAATTGGCGGCAAAGGTACTGTTTACACCTAACAATATGCAGCGGTTAATAGTGAGAAAAGGAATTTCTTTCCACAAAAGCACAGACTGCCGGAATTGGCTACCTTCAAACCAATGAAACTTTAAAGCTATGAAGGCAAGGCTATTACAATCGCTGAAATGGGGCAACATGCTGCTAACGGCAGTGTTACTGCTTGCTGCACAGAACGTATCAGCCCAAAAAGATACAATACAGTTGCAATGCCCCTTAAAAGATGCCAGCCTGGTGCCGCAGGATACCAGCGGTTACCACTGGGATAAACATGACCAGAAACAGGTAATGGTGAGCAAGGATACGCTGGTTATTGCCTGCCACGATGGTAAAGTGTCAAACATACAGATGAATGAGGATGGCCGCTGGGAACTGGTCTTTTTCTTTAAAGATTATTACATCTGGTACTCCGGGCTCGACAGGGTGTATGTAAAAAAACTCCAAAGCCTGAAGGCAGGGCAGCCGGTGGGTTACTTATACCCCGGCCATGAACTGGAACTGATAGTGTATAAATTTGAAACCCAGCTCGACACCCGCAAACTGATGGAGTGCGGAGCAAAATAAAAAAGAGGCCGGAGCCTCTTCTTATTACGGTTTGATTACTTTACTGTGTATTTGCTTTCGTTCGTCGGTAAACACTACTGACTTATTCAGCGAATCTTTTTTAGCAGGTTTATCTTTCTTGGGTGCAGGGGCTTCTTCATCTTCATACTCTTTCGATTCGGGGCCGAGAGTGTCACCATTATCTTCATACATATAATCGCTGGCATCACCAACGCCCTGGTCAACACCTTCGCCGGCAGGGCTGGGGTCAGTTTCGCTGATGAAGATATCCGCACTGTTGATTTCATTTTCCATTTCCTCCGGCTTGATAAACTTAGCATCCCTTTCATAGCCCAGCTTACCATCGGCCAGTACTTTTCTGAAAAAGTACTCTGTTATGGGACGGGCAATAGTGTTACCATCGGCAGTGTTGCGCATAAAGTTGTATTCAAATCCCACCCATGAGCCGGCGAGTAGTTGCGGTGTATAGCCAATAAACCACGCATCGGCATTGTCATCGGTGGTACCTGTTTTACCGCCCATTTCAGCAGCGCCAACTCTTGTACGCAAACCCCTGGCAGTACCTCTGTCAACCGTACCCTGCATCATTTTGCACATGGTGTAGGCAGTTACCTCGCTAATGGCTTCTTTACGGTTAGCTGTGTTGTCAAATCTCTTAATCACCACACCATTGCGGTCTTCAATCCGGCTGATGGTAATAGGTTTGGTGGAGAATCCTCTTCCTGCAAAAATGGAATAACCCCAGAGCATTTCAAAAATAGAGAGGTCGCAGGTACCCAGGCAAATAGAAGGGTAGGGCTTTACTTCTGTGGGTATGCTGATGCGGCTCAGAAATTCTGCAAACTGTTTGGGACCCACCTGTTTCATAATGTAAGCAGTGGCGCAGTTCTTTGAGTAGGCGAGGGCATTCGCCATTGTCATGGTACCACCACCGCATCGCCTGCCTGCGGGTACCCATGCACCGCCGCCGAAGTTTTGCGCAACGTTTTCCACCTCGGTATCAGGAGTGAAGCCTCTTTCCTCAATGGCCTGTGCATACAGGAAAGGCTTGATAGTGGAGCCTACCTGTCTTTTTGTTCCCAGGTTGACGTGGTCGTTCTTATAAGTTTTGAAATGGATGCCGCCTACCCAGGCTTTTACTTCACCAGTTATCGGGTCCATAGCCATAAAGCCGGCCTGTTCCATCTGCAGGTGGTACTTGATGGAATCGGAAGGAGTCATGGTGGTGTCTTTTTCCCGCTTGGTATTCCAGGCAAATACTTTCATCGGCACTTTTACATCGAAGCTGGCCCTGATTTCTTTGTCGCTGTAGCCGTCTTCTTCCATATTTTTCCAGCGGTCAGATTCTTTAATCGCCTTTTCAATTATTTTTTCATGCCCCTTCCAGATGCTGAAGTTTTTAAAGTTGCCCCTGGCGCTGATGCCTTTCTGCATCATGGCCATATGCTGCGCCATGCCTTCCTCAGCATATTGCTGCATCTGCAGGTTGATAGTAGTGTATATCTTTAGGCCATCATCGTAGAGGTCGTATGAATCGCCGTTGGGTTTCTTGAGGTCTTTCAGCACAGTTTTTACTTCACTGCGCAGCACATCCCTGAAGTAAGGGGCATAGCCGGTGTTTTCATCAAGTTTGCGGTAGTTCAGTTTTATAGGCAGTGCTTTGAACTTTGCAGCTTCGGCAGGTGTGAGGTTTCCGTTTTCTTCCATACGGCTGATAACAAGGTTGCGCCTGTCCAGGGCTGCTTTTGGGTTCCGGCGGGGATTGTACAGGCCGGGACCGTTAATCATTCCCACCAGCAGGGCTGCTTCATCCACACTTAGCCGGTCTGGTTCTTTCTGGAAGAATGTCCTTGAGGCATTGCGGATACCAAATACGTTGTCGGAATAAGGAACTGTGTTGAGATATAAAGTGATGATTTCTTCTTTGGTGAAATTCTTTTCCAGTTTAACGGCAATGATCCATTCTTTCAGCTTTTCAAATACCCGGCCCACTTTGTTACCTCTGCCGTGTGCCAGCAGTGCTTTGGCTAATTGCTGCGTCAGTGTACTTCCACCACCTTGTTTTCCGAGAGTTACTGCAGCTCTCAGGGTTCCTTTCATATCCACACCGGAGTGAGCATAGAAACGTTTGTCTTCTGTTGCAATCAGGCCGTTTACAATATGCTGCGAAATGTCGCTGTACTTCACTACGCTACGGTTGCCATTTTCACGGTAGTACTTTCCCATCAGTGTGCCATCATCTGAATACACTTCTGATGCCTGCAGGATGGAAGGGTTTTCCAGTTCTGACAGGGTGGGCATTTTGCCAAATACGCCAAAATTGGCCATAAGCAACAGGGCAACAAAAGCGGCGAAACCTATAAAAAAGATACTCCAGAAAATGCGGACAGCTTTTTTCATATTCTAATTTTACGGGCAGACAGTGTACAGCCTGACAATCAAAACCGAAAATACATAAAATGCCTGCGGCGGATGGGAAACAGTAATTAATTTTTTGCAAAAAACAACAGGTATGGCACTGAATGTTAAAACTTTCCGGGGAAATGCTGTTCCAGGAAGGCCCGGTAAGCCTCTGTGTCTTTCTTCTCCTTCAGCAGGTTAAAGTTGCTGTCTGTCAGTATCAGGAAACTATACTTGCCGCCTTTCAGCCAGGGAAGAATCTCAGATGCTGTTTTGGGCTTTGTCTTGTCAACATAAGCAATGGCCTCTGCCGCACTGGCAAACGGGGCAATCAGCAGCAGCCTGTTTTCACTATCAAGCTGGAACAGGTCGAGTGAGTATGTTTTATTATAATAGACCTCACGATGATAGCGGCTGAAGGCATTCCTGGTTTCGTTAGCAAATACGGGGTCAACCTTGTTCAGCAGCACAACAACGTAATGCGGCGCATCGGGTGTATGGGTGTATGGTGCACTGAGAACAGGCGGCACAACAGGTTTATTACTGAGTGAATCGGGTTTGGAAACTGGTTTTGTGGCAACGGGTTGCTGCGTTTTCAAAGAATCGGTTACTGTTTTAACAGGTGCTGTGGTGACATTGGCAACCGGCGCAGGCTTAACCGGAGTTTCAGTTTGCCTGCTGACATTCAGGTTTTTCAGTTCTTCTTCAATCTGTGCCCGGCGACTCAAAACATCTAACAGACCGGTGGCTTTTAAAGCAAGAGGTGTATTCGGGAATTTTGCCTGTATTGAGTTCAGCACTTCAACTGCAGCACTGTCCTGCCTTTGTTTAATATAATATACGGCCTCAATGTAAAGCAACTGTGGTGTCCAGTAATTATTTCCGTAGATACTGTCTGCTGTTTTTTTCTCAGCAACTGCCTGGTTAAAGTTTCCTTCGATAAACAGGTCATAAATTCTTTCGTATGCTTTTGTGGCCTCGTTGTTACCATTCTTAGCCAGCGGATTTTTACCGGTAGTAACAATGGTGGTAAAGTTGCTGGAAGGATATTTTTCGGCCATCAGGCGTTTGATGGCAGCAGCTTTTGCCGTTTCGCCATTCTTATTATAACAATAATAAAGGTTGAACAGCACTTCATCCATTTTCTGGAATGCAGGAAACTGTGCCCTGATGCGTTCAAATGTTTCTGTGCCTGCCGCACAATCTTCAATTTCCTGCACATAAGATTTACCGATGATGAAAAGGGCATTCTGCAAAGAGTCATCAGAAGCGGCTTTTTGCTGTGCCGTCAGCGGAAGATTATCATACAGGCTTTCAAAAGTTATTTCACCCTGTTCTGTTCCCTGCTGGTTATTTCCGGGTCCTTGCTGCTGGTTACCCATCTGGGTCTGTCCAACGGATGCAAGGGCGGCACTTCTGCGCCAGTTATCAATATTGGGCCTGTTGCCCCAGCGGGATTTAAAATCTGTCTGTCCGCGGCTGCGGGATGCAGAATTATAAAAATACCATTCACCTTTCTGGCTTCCGGAGAAAAGCGGGGCCTGCTGTGTGGCAGGTGTCTGCAACTGGATGGGTGAACCGATTGTGAGCGGCTCATCTTTCAACCCTTTCAGTTTTCTTAATTCTTTAGCCAGCTTTTTCACAAAGTCTTTTCTTTCGTCTTCAGGCAGGGCCGCAATCCGCTGAAGGCTGTCTTGCCGGTCTGCTATTTCAAGATTTGAAGCCAGTATTCCCAGCGTTGCTTTCCGGGCCTGAATTTCTTCAGGATGCCTGATAGAAGTATCTGAAAGGTTCAGGCTGTCGTAAAAATTATAAGCGTTGCGGTATTGTTTTTTGGCATAAGACAGTTCGGCCAGTTGCAGGAATGCCCTGTTCTTTTGTAACGGGTTATTCGAAACAACGGCTGTGCTTTTCTTCAGCAGTTCAATGGCGGCATCTGTATTGTTGCCTTCGAGCTGCATTTGGGCAGCCATGTAATAAATAATGTCCTGGTATTCGGAGTATTTGTCTCTCCTGGCCATCTTCAGCAGGTCGTCCACATTTTTTTGAATATCCTTTTCACCGCCATCTTTGTTTACCCTGATGGCATAGAGGCGGGCATATATGTCAAGCACAGGGTCGGTGGTATGGCTGCTCACTTTATCATAATAACGGGCTGCTTCTTTATAGTTTTTGCTCAGTTCGTAAAGCTGGGCAACAAGATATTCCCACCGGGCTTTTTCCTGTTTGGTGGTTGCATTTTCAAGTGCTGCTTCAAGATGCACGGCGGCACTGTCCCACATGTTTTGCTTATAGAACCATAATGCCTGCACTTCTGCCAGGTCATCGTTCAACCTTTTGGGTAAAGCCGGATCTCCTTTTAATGCTACAATAAGGCTGGCAGCTTCGGCAAACTGATCCTGAACCAGGAAGTTTCTTATCTGCCAGATAAATGCGTCATTGCGGCTGGGTGGGCGGCTCAGGAGTTTCCTGTGAATCCCGCCTTTTTCTTTTGTGGCTATACTGTAGGCCTGGTTGCCATCCCTTGTGGAGCCAATGGTTCTGTAGTAGCCATCTTTTTCTTTGGGGGCATAGGCATAGTTGATAAACTGAAACATGAGGTAGGCCGAGTCGAATTTCTTTTGAAGGTAAAAAGCGGCACCCCACAGCAGGTAAAGGTTGTCCGTCCAGTCGTTGCGCAGGTCGTGCAGGGCGATACCGGTGGACGATTTATAGGTAACTGAATCTAACTGGATGGAATCTCTTGCGGTAACATCAAGCGAATAATTATAAAAAGGAAGCAGGCGGCTGTAATCGTCTTTAAACGATTCTTTGGCCCTTTCCAGAACCTCATTCAGCTTGTTATTGGCGTTGAAAAAGTAGTTGTAATGTGTAACAGTATTCTGAATAAAACGGCGGGGCAGGGTAAACTTTTTCTGATCAGATTTTTCTGACCGCAATACCCGTTCTTCGTATTCTTTAGGTTTTTTAATATCAAAAGAAATACCCAGTTGTCCTGCCACAGGCAAATGAGCCTGCAAGAGGATAAGGAGAACCGCTATGAAAACAGTATTTTGGTTTAAACGCATTTCCGCCGCAATCTAAAGTCTTATTAACTGAATTTCAAATAATTTAGTATAAAACTAAGTCATTTTTTTATAAGAAATTGAGCGGCCGGAGCTGGCAAAAATAACCCTGTTGCTTACCTTTATTTACCAAATTGCGATAATATGCTAAAATTAGAGGCCGGATCAACCCTGAAAAGGCTGCGAAACCGCTACCGGCTGGTGGTAATGAATGATGACACTTATGAAGAAGTGGTGACCTTTAAACTTTCAAGATTAAGTGTTTATATTGTGCTCAGCACCATTTTTGTATTGCTGGTGGGGCTGACGGTGGCTTTAATTGTGTTTACACCATTGAAGTATTATATACCAGGCACCAATACGGATTATAGATCGGCTGAGGAATTGCGGGAACTGAAATACAGGGTGGACGGGCTGGAAAAACAAAATCAGCAAAACGTTCAATACATTGACGGGTTGAAAAAGGCACTGGGCGGAACCGGTACGGCAAAATTAGATACTGTGAAGCTGGATGTACCCAAGCCAGAAGAAATGCAGGATTAACTAAACCGAAATATGTTCAACAGTAAAAACAACAAATCTGAAATGCAACAGGCTGTTACAAACGGTACAGGTGCCACATTGATTGCTGCCGGTACAACCCTTACCGGCGATATGAAAAGCAGCGGCGACCTGCGTATTGACGGAACGGTAATTGGAAATGTATATAGCGCCGCAAAAATTATTATAGGCAACAGTGGTTTGGTGGAAGGTGATCTTGTGTGTAACCAGGCCGATATTACGGGTAAGATAACCGGCAACATCAGGGCTAAAGAACTGCTGCAGTTGCGTGGCGATTCGCTGGTTAAGGGAAATGTCTATACCGGAAAACTGCAAGTGGAACCTACGGCCACTTTCAATGGCCAATGCCACATGGGAACATTTACTGAAGAAGTAACCAATTATGATCAGCAAAAAGCAACAGTCTGAAAGTAACAGAAAATTCCTGCTGAAGTACGCCGGGCTTGGTTCGCAATTAATTGCTGCCATTGCTATCGGGGTTTTTGCAGGAATCAAGGCCGATGAATGGCTCAGCATATCACCGGTACTTACCTGTGCCCTTCCTTTACTTATCCTTGCATCATTCTTTTATAAACTATTCAAAGAGACAAGCAGTAATCAAAAGAAATGACCAAAGAGATCCACTCACCATTACGTCCGATGCTTATCGTTTTTGCCGCACTTTCAGCTTTTTTTATTTCCGGGAAAGGATGGCTGCTAAAAAATGGGATAGACCCGGCATTAGTAATCATCGGTAACCTTTTATTGTTCGTAGTAAGCATAGTTGCATATTTTATTTTACAGCGATCGCTGAAATCATCCAATCCCCATGCTTTTGTACGGTCGGTAAATGCAGGGTTTGTAATCAAGTTTATGGTTATAGCCCTGGCGGCTTTTTTGTACCTGTACTTTGCCGGCAAAAACCTGAATAAGCCAGGGCTGCTGGTATGTGCAGCCATTTACATCATCTACACCACCGTGGAAACAATAGCCCTGATGAAAACACTGAAGAAACACAAGAATGCCTAAAAAGGAAGTTCCTGTATCACACCTGCAGCATTTTCTGCCCCCGGGCACCGGCGATGCCGTACTGGCATACCTGCACCAGTATAAGGTGCACCTTACAGTGGCGAAGGAACGAAAGAGTATCCTGGGTGATTACCGCCACCGCACTCACCACACCAACCACCGCATCAGTGTAAACGGCAACCTGAATAAATATGCCTTCCTGATAACACTGCTGCATGAAATTGCCCACCTGCTCACCTTCGAACAGTATGGCCGCAGTGTGCAGGCGCATGGCCGTGAATGGAAAATGATTTTCTCCGGCCTGCTGAAACAGTTTGTAGAAAGCAAAGTATTTCCGGCGGATATTGAATACGAGTTATTACAATCATTACATAATCCTGCGGCAAGCAGTTGTGCAGAGGAAGGACTGCTCCGTGTGTTGCGGAACTATGATGAAAATAACGGCGGCTTACAACTGGTGGAGCAACTTGCTCCGGGAAGTTTGTTCCGTATAAAGGATGGAAGGGTTTTTAAGAAAGGGGAGAAACTACGGAAGCGTTTCAAATGTACGGAGGTGGCCACCGGCAAAGTGTATTTGTTCAGCCCGGTTTATGAAGCGAAAAGTGTACAGCAGCTCATGTAAAGATTCAAATGCAGCTTCTGTTTCTATATGGAAGAAAATTGCTAACTGTAAGCTTTTCAATTATTACCTTTGCAGGTATAAAAAATGATATTATGAAGAAAATTATTTTAGGAATTTTTGTTATTACAGCTATTACAACAGCCAGTGCCCAAACACATAAAAACGACTGGATGGTAGGCGGAAGCTTCCGCCTTAATACAGCAAAAAACGCTACTGAAATATCTTTTGCCCCAAATGCAGGTTTGTTTGTTATCGATAACCTTGCTATTGGCGGCAACCTTTCAATTGCCCATGCTAAGGAAGGGGATATCAAATCAACAGGGTTTGCCGTAGGGCCCTTTGTCCGGTATTATTTTACTACAGATAACCAGCCGGTTCGCCCCATTATTCACAGCAGTTTTAATTTCATGAGTACCAAAACAACAGTGGGCAGCACTGATTCTAAGAATAACGGAACCAACTTTTTTATTGGTGGCGGAGCTGCTATTTTCATCAGTGATAATGTATCTATTGACGGGTTGATGGGATACGAAAGAACCAAGTATAAGGATTTTGATGGCACAGGTGGATTTTCTTTCAACATTGGCTTCCAGGTGTACCTGCTCAAAGGACAGGTGGACAAAGTAAGAGGAAAGTAAATACTGAATTTTTTTAGGAAAAGGGGCAGTAATGCCCCTTTTATATTTCTTTAATCATCCATAATGGGCAACCAAAATGGCCGCTGTTTCCCATCGGGCCATCAAGGTAAGTAAACCCCATCCGGGCATATACTTTCAGGGCAGCTTTCAGTTCGTTCATGGTTTCGAGATACACTTTGCTAAAACCAAAATCTTTTGCCTGCTCCAGGCAATGGGTGATAAGCTGTGATCCAAGACCGGTGCCTCTTGCTTCGGGCAACAGGTACATTTTTACGAGTTCGCAGGTATCAGCAGGTAATCCGTCAGTAGGATAGATGCCTCCGCCACCAACAATTTTCCCATCCTTTTCTGCAATGAAATAAACTGATTTTTCTTTTTGAAAAAGCTCGAAAAGGGCATCAGTTGTTTTGTCGTAATACACCGTGCCGGGATGGTTGGCCCCAAATTCTTCCAGTGTGTTGCGGATGATGGTTGCAATTACCGGGTTATCGGCGGGTTGTATGCGGCGGATGGCGAATGACATTCAATGGTTTTATTTCCAATCCTCATCATTAAGAATAAATAATTCTTCAATTCTTACCTTTAAAACTACTGAAATTTTCAATGCCAGAACTGTTGTCGGAATGTAGTGCCCTTTTTCAATAGAGATAATACTTTGCCTGCTTACACCTGTCAAGTTTGCGAGTTGCTCTTGTGTAAAGCTTAGTCTTTCTCTGTATTTTTTTACTACGTTCTCCATTTGTATTATGAGTTTTCGTCGTTTGCAATGCCAGCTTTATACAGATGGAAGAAAACAATATAAAGAAGTAATTGATATGCAATAATCATATCAATGGTTGTGAAGAATGAATTATTCACTTGTTTGTAAGTCCTGAAAATACCGTAAATAATAGTTGCAATGAAAGCAAACTGGTATGCCCTGTATCTGCAATATTGAACATACTCGTCTTCTTTTTTTTCGGCTGACCTGATAAAAATCAGGAGTCCAACAAAAAATGCGACTTTACATACTCTTGTTATCTGAATGGTATTAAAAGCAGAGTCCTCTGGCAAAAGAAAGTAGGCAGTCAGTTGAATAGTAATTGCTGTTAAAAAAATGATCAGCCCAATTTTTTTTGCACTATGCGGAAGAGTATTTGATTTCATGATGTAAAGTATATTTTACGTCAAATATACTTTACAATTTTATTTCACCAAAAAATAAAAACCCTGCTCTGCTTTATGCAGGGCAGGGAAAACCATCACTTGAAACTTTATCATGCACTACAGGCAAGAAATGTCATTGACAAAAAAGTATTGCTTTTTTCATAAAGCCTGGTTTTAGATGGCTGTATAGGGATGATGCTTTTTCAGAACACCAACAAGGGCAGAGAATGTTGTATGCTAGTGTTTAAGCAACTTCGAGTTTTAACCCGTCTAATATTTTGGAAGGAACTCTTTTTATTTTAAGCCGCTTTTCAATGATTTTTATATACTCGTCTGACAGTTCGGATAAAATACATTTTCTATGAAGTGTTTTGCAAACCGCTCCAGTCGTCCCACCACCTGCCATAGGGTCGTAAATCAGGTCGTTCTTCTTTGAGGACATTAGAACAAGTTTTTCGTAAACCTTTTCTGGTTTTGGTGAAGGGTGTCCTAACTGTTCCTTTTTCCCAACGAACCCAACTAACAGGGCTTCTTCAATTACGGAAGTTGGGCCCGGAATAAATCTCATATTGCTTTCTTCAAAGCGTATTTGTTGTTGAGCATTAAAGAAATTTTCAGGATACATCTTTGCAGCACTTGTGGCGTAATGCAAACATGCTTGTTGGCTTGAACGCCATCCACGAATAACTGAAGGGTTGTTCTTGTAGTACCATGTCAGCCAACAAACAAATTCTAACGGAGAAGGAACTCTATTTATGAATTGTGCTACAATTTCCGGGAAACCCCAAAGAAAGAAATGGTTTGTATTATCGCTAATATTTGAAATGATTTCCAAAATGTATTCAACGTAATCTTCCCGAACACCACCTGTGCCTCTATTATACCATGGGTCAAGCATAGTCATTTGCGGAGCATAGCCTAACTGTGTAATTAAACGCATACTCTCTTTTGCTTCCATAGGGGGAAGAACTACGACTCCGTCTTTTTCAAGAAGGTTGTCAATAAATGCTTTTGGGTCAGTTCCGTTTTTTTTCATTTGCTAACAAATTTAGAGATTATACCCTTTTCGTCAATGACATAACCAAAATAATCTAAAAGAAACTTGAAAACGATTTCCTTCTCAACAGTGGTTGCTGATTGAATAATTGCGTACACATTCATTTTGCCTGTTGAACTGTCCCAATAGTTCTTTTTCATTACCTGATGTCTGCCGCATAGTGCTTGCCACTGTTTTGGATCCGTTGGGTCAGATTCAGGATTTATTGAATGAGGCTTCTTGTGGTCGGGGGTTAGTTTTACTTTACCACCACCAATCGGGTCAATTTCATTTTCTTTTAAGCAGCAAGTTTTCCCATCTTCTTTCCACTCACAACAGTACTTTGCTTTGTCTAATATTTTTGTCCATGTTTCTTTAGTTGGCCGAACCCTTTTTCCTGCCTGTGGCCGTTTGTCGGCTGAGGTCATTAAATATTCTTCGACTCTTAACCAGCCTCTGTTCCGCCATGATAAAATTGTATAGCCATCGTCGGTACGCAATTCGGAAAGTCGCTGATGCCAATTCTCTGGTTGATTCCCTGTTACTGGGTCGGTTGCTACCTGAAGTATTTGCTCTCTTGTAATTATTTTGCCAATGTTGTCAAGAAACAATGCTTCAATCCTTTGTTTAATCGAGGCTTGTTTATATTTTTTTTTCACTTTGCCATAAACCTTGTCAATATGTTCTGTTTCCTTTGTTTTATTAGCCATATAGTAAGTGTAATTTTGATAAAGATAAGATGCGGAAGAAAATTTGACAATTAGAGATGCCCAATATATACAATGTTCAGGGCTTTATGCAGGTTAAAAATTAGTATGTGGCCGAGGCCGGAGGTGGCAAAAACGCAACTGCATAAAATTACCGGATAACAAAAACCCCCGCTTCCTGACGTCTGGCTGAGGTTAGCGGGGGAAAACCATCACTTGAAACCAAAACGGTTTTTCGCCATAATCGTTATCAACAGAGTGATGCGGCAATCCGGGGGTATTGCATAAACAAAAATCCCGTCCGGCAGTGTGCGGGACGGGGTTCTATATGTTTTCGATTCACCCTTCGACAAACTCAGGGTGACAGTGCAATTAAGCCACTGCTTTCTTCACCAAGTCAGCCGCTTCGCTCAGCAGGATGGCCGATTGTACTTTAAGGCCGCTTTCATCAATCAGTTTTTTGGCATCCTCAGCATTGGTGCCCTGCAGGCGTACAATGATCGGGATATTGATATTGCCCAGGTTTTTATAGGCATCTATAACACCCTGTGCCACACGGTCGCAACGTACAATACCGCCAAAGATGTTGATGAGGATTGCTTTTACGGCCGGGTCTTTCAGAATGATTTTGAAACCGGCTTCCACTGTCTGTGCATTGGCAGTGCCACCCACATCAAGGAAGTTGGCAGGCTCGCCACCGCTCAGTTTAATCATATCCATGGTAGCCATTGCCAGGCCGGCGCCATTTACCATACAGCCCACGTTACCATCTAATTTTACAAAGTTCAGGTTGAACTGGCCGGCTTCAACTTCAGTTGGGTCTTCTTCAGTAATGTCACGCATTGCGTTGAGGTCGGGATGGCGCATCAGGGCATTCTCGTCAAGGTTCATTTTACAGTCCACCGCAATGATCTTATCGTCGGATGCCTTAAACAGCGGGTTTATTTCCAGCATGGAGCAATCCAGTCCGGCATAAGCACTATACAGGTTGGTTACAAACTTTACACAGTTTTTGAAGGCTTCACCGCTAAGGCCCAGGTTGAAGGCAATTTTTCTTGCCTGAAAACCCTGCAGGCCACCTGCGGGGTGTACCCACTCCTTAAAAATCTTCTCGGGTGTATTGTGTGCCACTTCTTCAATGTTCATACCGCCTTCGGTACTGTACATGATAACATTCTGGCCTTTTGTACGGTCGAGCAGGATTGACAGATAGAACTCTTTTCTTTCGCTGGGACCATCGTAGTACATATCGGCAGCAACAAAAATCTTGTTCACTACTTTACCGGCAGGGCCTGTCTGCAATGTAACTAATGTGCCTCCGAGGATTTTACTGGCAAAATCCTGAACATCTTCCAGGGACTTGGCCACTTTAACACCGTTGATACCATTTTCTTTGATGGTGCCTTTGCCCCTTCCGCCGGCATGGATTTGTGCTTTTACTACGGCAAATTTGCTTCCGCTTTGAGTTTTTATCTGGCGGTAAGCTTCTTCCGCTTCATGTACGGTGCTGCAGGCAAAACCATCCTGAACGGGAACATTGTATTTTTTTAATAATTCCTTGGCCTGGTATTCGTGAAGGTTCATATCTGAAAAAATTTGTGCAAAGGTAATGTTTAGGGCATAACGAATGGTGAACAGCCAATGGTTTTTCCGGTGGGTTTCATCCCTGCCCGGGTGGGGTTTTTGTTAAGTGAGTATAGTCATGTTTTAGAGGTGAGAAAGCTGTAAATTTGCGCCCCCGGAAAAGGGGTTATTATTTATGAAGCGATTATTGTCATTGATTTTTTTTGCTGCTTGCTGGTTTTCGACCCAGGGGCAGATTACTTTAAGCGGAACCAGTTATACGCAGAGTTTTGATGGAGTGGGGACTGGTCTTCCTTCAGGTTTCCGGGTTTCAGCAAATGCCACTGCTGCCAGTCTGGGAACTGCTGCGACTTTTAACGCTACTCAAGATGTCTGGAACAGTATTGCAAGCGGTTGGAAGAATGTTGCTTCCGCAGATGGGTTAATCAGTTCATCAAGCTCAGCTGTACAAAATGCCAGCACTGACCGTGTAGTGGGAATAAGGCAGAGTAATTCTACTGCCGATCCCGGTGCTGCATTAGAGTTTCAGCTTGCGAATACTACGGGTTTTTCAAACTTTAACCTGAGCTTTAAACTGCAGTCATTAGATGTTTCTTCTGAGAGGGTAACAACATGGTTGGTTCAATATGGAACAGGGACATCACCTGCAAGTTTTACAACAGTTGCAACTTCTCCTGCAACTTTAACTACGGGTGGGTTCAGTTTTTCTAATAATACTATTTCGGTAAATTTTGGAGCAGTACTTGACAACATAGGTCAGAACGTATGGATACGAATTGTTGCGCTTACTGGCTCTTCCGGTGCCAATAACAGAGCAACAACTGGTTTTGATGACATTTCTCTTACTTATTCTAATATCAGTAGCTGCACCCCGCCATCTACACAGGCATCTGCTGCTTCTATTACCGGGGTAACAGGCAATTCGATGAATGTAAACTGGACCGGCGGAAACGGTACAAATTCATTGGTTGTGGTTAAAGCTGGCAGCTCAGTTGCCGGAAGCCCGGTTAGCGGCACGGCCTATACAGCCAATGCGGCTTTTAGCAGTAGTCAAACCATCGCTACTGGTGAATACGTGGTATATAACAGCACCGGCAACAGTGTTGCGGTTACGGGGCTTTCATCCGGAACAACATACCATGCGACTGTTTATTCTTTTAACAGTGCAGATAATTGTTACAATACAACTGGTCCGGCCACGGCAAATGCCACGACCATTTTTGTTTGTACGGAACCAACCACTCAGGCCAACAGCATTACGGCAAATGCATCTTCAACTACTGCTGTTATTAACTGGACGGCAGGGAATGGAAGCAATTCGCTGGTGAAAATTAATACTGCCAACAGCTTTACCGGCCCGTCAGATGGCGTTACCTATACTGCCAATACTGCTTATGCTGGTGGTGAGCAGGTAATTTATGCAGGCACAGGAAACAGTGTAACAGTTACCGGGCTTACAGTATTGACAACCTATTATGTTACTGTTTATACGTACAACCCCTGCAGTTCATCGCCTGATTATCTGGCAAGCGGAAATACAGTGCAGTCTTTTTCAACAATCAATAATACCGGGGAGCCGGCAAATTATTACAATAGTACTGCCGGGCTTAGCTGCGCTGCATTGAAGACGGCGCTTAGAACTATTGTTAATACAGGGTTTGCACATCAGGGTTATGATGATTTATGGGGTATATATAAAACTGCAGATATTCATCAAAGCGACTTTAGCAGTGCGAATGTGATTTGGGATATTTATTCAGATAATCCTACGGGCAACAATCCGTATGAGTTTACACCCGGAAATGACCAATGCGGAAATTATAGCGGAGAGGGTGATTGTTATAACAGGGAACACTCGTTTCCTTCAAGCTGGTTTAATGATGCTGCAGTTCCCATCACTGATTATCATCATATTTTTCCCACAGACGGATACGTAAACAACCGGCGTTCAAACTATGCCTACGGAAAGGTCGGTTCGGCATCCTACACGTCACAAAACGGCAGTAAGTTAGGTACAAGCTCCTGGGCTGGTGTATCGGGTATAGTATTTGAACCGATAAATGAGTACAAAGGTGATGTTGCCCGTGCTTTATTTTATATGGTTACTTGTTATCAAAACAATATGGCAAGCTGGGAGAATAATAATACAAACGGAGATATTGTAATGGATGGGACAACATGGCCTTCGGTAGAACCGGCCTACCTTCAATTAATGATGGCCTGGCACAACCTTGATCCTGTCAGTCAAAAGGAAATTGACAGGAATAATGCCGGTTATGGTTTCCAGGGCAACAGAAATCCATTTGTTGATCATCCCGAGTATGTGGACCAGATTTGGGGAGCATCCTGCTCTTCTTTACCGGCAGATTTAATTTCTTTCACCGGAAAATATCAGTCAGGTTCGGTAATACTTAACTGGAATATTGCCAATGCAGACCACTTCAGTAAGTTTGAACTTGAAAGAAGTTATGATGGCAGAAATTTCTCCACTTCAGGAACTGTTGATTATATACCCGGCCTGAACGGTTATGCCTTCAATGAAAC
>CALLZY010000218.1 GCA_937858715.1 uncultured Chitinophagaceae bacterium
ATATGATAACACTGTTTCTCATCGTTTTACTACAAGTTTCTGCCTTGAAACAATAACCCCCTCTTTTCTAAGCTCAACCAGATAGACCCCTGCTGGCAAATCAGCCACAGACAAGGTGGCCATATTTATAACTGAACGAACTGTTTTTACCACATGGCCGCCCATGGCTATAATTCTCAGGTCGCCGCTGCCGTTGTTCCACCTTACAGACACTTCATTGTCTGCTGGGTTGGGATACACCTTCATATCACTTTCCTCACTATGCCTTGAAATACTGATCGTTTTTGAATAATTAACAACAGACTCCACATCAGTTGCTTTAACCCTGTAGTAGTAAACATCTTTGCCAAAAATATCTTTGTCCAAGAAACTATAACTGATTTTTCCTGCACTTATATTTTCTACTACCATATTTCCAAGAGTGTAAAATTGATTGCCGTTATCACTTCTTTCCAAAACAATGCCCGCATTGTCTGCACTTTCAGCAATAGCTAATGATAATAAGTTGCCATTTGTGCCAGCACTTCCTTTAAAATCAATTATTTTAACAGGCAAAACCACTATTGGATTAACATTCAAACGAGCCACTCTTGTTACTGTTGATTGATTAGCTGTTGCATCTTGCCCTCTTACCAAAGTTTCATAATCAGGATCCACTTCTACAGAAGCAGGAGTAAAAGGCAGGTTATATCCCAGTACTTTTCCAGGTACTGCAGTGTTTATTCCATTTCCTGCATAAGATAGTTGACCATTCTGGTCATAAATAACAACTTTTTGCGATTGAGTTTTACCAGTATTAAATATGGTAAGCACAACCGGGGTTCTGAAATAAGATACAGTGCTGCTTGCACTTCTGCGCTGTGTTGTTAGTTCTATATTTATGCTATTACCATTACTGCCCCAATTAATATCATAAGCAGGGTTGCCAGTACCATATATATAATCCTGAAAAAAAGCATCTAAATCATAGCCGACAACAGCTTCAAAGTGATCCCTTAAGTTTTCTGTAGTAGCAGATTTATAAGCATAAGTAGGGTCATTTAAATAATTACGTAATGCCTGGAAAAATTTAGTGTCCCCAGCAAGTTTCCGGAGCATTGATACAACCATTGCGCCTCTTTGGTAAATTGCATTGTCATTCGATGTTGTCCAGATCAAATTGGAATTTGCAATATTTGCATTTGATATATAAATGGGCGTCGTTGAGGTAGCAAGTGCCGTAGTTTTTATACCAGACCGGTGTGTCCTCGCATTTTGTCCCATTGCAGAAACCATTTCTGCGGCTAAAGCCTCACTATATTTTGCAAACCCTTCAGCCAACCACAAATGATTCCAGGTTGCAAAAGTTACTTTATCTCCAAACCATTGATGTGCCAATTCGTGTGCTACGACCGACCAACTTATCATTGAACTCCAACTCATCGCCGAAAAAGTCTGATGCTCCATACCACCTCCCCATCCAAACTCATACATCCCATATTTTTCATTTTTAAAGGGATAGTCACCATACACGCTGCTGAAAGCAACCAACTGATCCCGACAATAATCCATCGTGGTAAGATTACCTGCTGTGGGAGTACGACCAGAACCTATATAATAAACAATAGGAACACTTGTTCCACTAATTGTTACGGGAGTTCTGTTGTAAACAGTATATTGAGCAACAGCAACAGCAATAAGATAAGAAGCAATCGGATACCTGTGCTTATAAGTCACAGTCCGGTTTGCCCCGTTTATTACATTGCTAACTAATGCTCCATTTGCTGCAGCCATTTGTGCTGAAGGTGTAGTAATAATAAAATCAACAGAATCAATTTTATCCTGCATGTCAGATTTACAGGGCCAAAAATCATCATCTCCATAGGATTCGGCCAAAGTGTAGATAGCTGTACCAAGCCCGGAAATTGTTGCCTGATCCATTCCTTCTCCATAAGTGCTGAATGAAGGAGGAGTTCCGGCGTAAGTAATAGAAACAGAATCCAAAGTATTAATAGGTAAAGTAACAGGTAAAGTAATGCGCAGAATATTTACATTTCCTGTTGTTGGAAAAGAAAAAACAACACCTGTGGTACTGCCATGATACTTAACTACCAGACTGGCATTATTATAAGATGCCTTTGCAAGATCAAATGTTATTTGTGATACATTATTTTGCTTGGTAATAAAATAGGTAGTAACAGTACCCGAAACACTTCTGGCGCTGGCACTAAGCGTCCATTCAAAACGATGATAATTTACATCAATATTTGCCCCAGTACCGCTGTACCCGGTGGTTTGAGAGAACACCGCAGAAAGGGTAAACGAAAAAAACAGTGCGAATAGCAGGCATCGTTTAAGAAGCAGGTATGTTGGCCTCATAGTATGTGGTCTTTAAAAGGATTATGTTAGTTCAATCTGGATTTTAAACGGAATAAGCTTCACCATAATTACATACTGATCCACTTTATTCTTACTGCTAAAATAGGTACATATACCTAAAACCACCTAACAAGGTATTTTAAAAATTACAACATTGAGTACAAATACAGAGACCTGTAGGACAATTACAGATGGGCAATACGGGTTTTTACGAGAGATACGCAGTTAGTCGTAAATAAATTACTACTTTTACCTTCAACACCCTGATAGATAAATACTATATGAACAACAAACCTGTTATAGGCATCAGTTGCGGCGACTTGAACGGAGTTGGTTTAGAAATTATCATAAAAACCTTTTCAGATAACCGGATTCTTGAGTATTGCACCCCCGTAATCTTTGCCTCTGGAAAGAGCATAAACTTCTACCGGAAATCTGTGCCCGAACTGAATTTTAATTTTCAGAACATAAAGGACTTCAGCAGGGTTAATGCCAAACAGATTAATCTTTACAATTGCTGGGAAGAAGAAGTGCAAATCACACCTGGACAGCTAACCGATACTGGCGGAAAATATGCTGTTCTTTCTTTACAAACAGCAGTTGCAGCATTAAAACAGCAGCAAATTGACGGGCTGGTAACGGCACCAATACACAAGAAAAATATTCAGTCGTCTGAATTTAATTTTACCGGCCACACTCCATACCTGAAACAGATGTTTGGGGCGCAAGATGTTGTAATGATGATGTGTGCTGATAATTTCAGGGTAGCGTTAGTTACAGAACATGTACCTGTTAGTGAACTTTCAAAACATATTACCAAAGAGAGGATTGTAAGCAAATTGCAGATAATACACAGCAGCCTGCAGAAGGATTTTGGAATTGATAAACCAAGAATTGCAGTTCTGGGCTTAAACCCGCATGCCGGCGATGAGGGGCTGATTGGAAATGAAGAAGAAACAATTATTAAACCTGCCATTAAAGAGGCAAAAAACAATAATATACTGGCTGTGGGGCCATACAGTGCCGATGCTTTTTTTGCCCGTCGCAGTTTTGAGCAATTTGACGCAGTGCTGGCAATGTACCATGACCAGGGGCTTATTCCTTTTAAGACCCTTGCAACCGGTGATGGAGTAAATTACACTGCAGGCCTGCAAGCAGTAAGAACTTCCCCAGACCATGGTGTGGCTTTTGATATTGCAGGAAAGAACAAAGCCGACACTTCTTCTTTTCTTGCAGCGGTATTTGAATGTATTGATATTTTGAACAGAAGGAAGGGCTACGCAGAAGTAAGAAAAAATCCTTTGAGAAAAATGACACCTTCTATCTTAGCTAACGCCAAAGACGAAATAATTGAAGAAGGGTAGTTAGTTAAATACCGAATCGGGAACGCCTTTGTTTATTTGATAACCGGAATAAATAATTTCCACCTTACCTTTCTTATTTTTCAGCTTATCTGTATTGTCTTTTGAAGTACCGTTGTCATAATCGACCGTAATACCCTTGGGCAACTTGTAATCTTTTGTATTAAAAGTCAACTCGGCCTTATCAGGCAATCCGTAAGCAGCATACCTTTTATAACTCATCAGAAGTTCATAAGTTCCGTTTTCTTTTGTACTTATCACCGACTTTATTACCAATAATTGTTTTTCGTCAATATATAAGGTAGCCCTTGTTATGCTCTCATCATCACTTAAGGGAAAGATTCTAATCACCCTGCACTCCGTGCCGCTGATTTTTTCTGTTCCGCCATCTATTGCTTCATAATTATTTAAGCCAAGAACATTATTCATATTAATATTCACTGACCCTTTTGGAACAAATGAAACACCACTTTCATTTTTTATCTTTAGCTTATCAGGTTTTTTATAATACACTTTTACCGTTGCCACCGGCGCCTTAATAAAAACAACATTTGTCTTCATTTTACCTGTTGCGGTGTAATCACTCACCAAATCGTATTTGGCTTTAACCTTTTGCAGCACTTCTTTTACTTCCTGAGAACTTACAGATAAAGCAAAAGCAATTGCCAGCAACAATGCAGAATATTTCTTCATTTTACTTCTTTAACTTAATATGTCCTTTTTTCTAAAGTAACTTATACTTACAGCTAAAAACAAAACAATATACCCAAGCAGAACCAGTCCGCTTTTAACGAGTGCCGCAGGATTCTCTATTGAGCCATTAATTGTTTCTCCTTCTGCAGTTTTTTCAACATAAAAGAAGCCCTTCCAGCCCAGCATGTGAGTGGTAAACGACCAGGGGTTTACCGTTTCCTCAAATACAGGCACCCTAAGCTGCTGTACTATTGTAAAAATGATAACCACACATACAGTTGCCACAATAGGCCCAAGGGAATTATCCGAGAAGACTGAAAACATTAATGCCATTGCAGCAATTGTTGTTAGCGCAAGTGCGGCAAAAACGAATGCAGCAAAAAAACGCCAAAGCACATCGTGGCTTCGTATTATATGCAAATCTGTTTCTTTAAAAACAACCAGGTCTTCTGTTCCAAAAAGAAGAATACTGCCAAGCAATGCAAAAAGTGCCATCCACACCAGCAGCAGTGCTACATAAACAGTACTTGCAAAAAATTTGGACATAATAATTTGCCCCCTTGTAACAGGTTTTCCGGCAAGCAGGCGTAAGGTTCCAAGATTGGCCTCACCGGAAATCATATCTCCTGCAATAAGTGCCACCAGCAACGGAACATGAATGAGTATCATATGCAATACAGCCACACATACAAAGTATCCGTTTTGGATTTTCTCATAAGGAATTTCAAAAGTGTCTGTCTGACTATCTGTATAAAGTTCAATGAAATCCTTACCGTTAAGCTTTAAAGCAAATTGTACCAACACCACAATGACTGCCACTGCTGCAAAAGCAATGAAAGTTCTGGGCCTTTTGAAAATCTTGAATAATTCTATCCGCAGCAGTGTAAAAAACATTTATTCCTGTGTTTGCGATAAAAAAAATTGTTCCAGTGAGTTTACCGGCCCAAGAGAATTTACTTCTATCCCGGCCAAAACAAGCTGTTTGTTGAATTCTGATATTCTGTCCTTGTTGAACTCAAACCTGAAAATATCTCCTGAGTGCATCTTAAGGCAACTTGCCCATTCTGTTTTACCAATAAGTTCTGACAGGGAGTGATGTGAAGGTGTTTTGAGTTCAATAACAGACACTTCAGGGTGCAGCAATTCGCTCACTTTTCCTTCAATTATTTTCTTTCCTTTATTAATAATAATCATACTGTCTGCCATCATTTCCATTTCATTCAGCAAGTGTGATGAAACTAGCAGCGTTTTATTTTCCTCTTTGCTTAGCTGAATTATTTTATTCCTCATATCCGCTATCCCCTGTGGGTCAAGTCCGTTGGTTGGCTCATCCAGAATTATTAATTCCGGATTATGCACTAATGCACAGGCCAAACCAAGCCGCTGCTTCATCCCTTGTGAATAAGTACGCACCTTGCTTTTAGCCCTGGCGGCCAATCCCACGGTATCTAATTGCTCCATTAAACATTTGTCTGAAACTTTTATCCCACTCATTGTGGCGAAAATGCGGAGATTCTCAATAGCAGTCAGATATTTGTATAAATCTGGCCGCTCAATAACAGCACCTATGTTCCGCAAAATTTCCTTTCTGTTTTTTGCCAGTTTTTTTCCAAAAATTTCAATTTCACCACTATCCGGCTCTATCAATGTCATCAACATTCTTATTGTTGTGGACTTACCAGCACCGTTTTGGCCAAGAAATCCATACACTTCCCCCTTTTTTACTGAGAAGGTAAGATCATCAACTGCCCTGAACTCATTAAACCGTTTGGTAAGGCCTCTTACTTCAAGAATATTAGTCATTGATAATTAATTACAAACAAAACTATAAAAGGTTGAATTGAATCCTTCTAAAAGAAATCTGAAAAAAATAAATTAAATGCTTGCAAAAACGATTTGAGAGTATTAGGTTTGTCCTGCATAAAACCACATATCTATACGTAAAACTACGACAATCCCTCGATCCGAAGCACTGTACCCGTTTTCACTTACAGAATGAAAAACTCAAATAAGTATCCAATATTTCTGTGGGCCATTTGAATAATTCAAAACCCTGGAAATTATGAACTCTGTTTTTTCAATTCTGTTTCTTTTAAATGTTTCACTCATTTCACCAAATGAGCAAAAAGACATCTCCCCTTTTACAAGCACAGCCACCGCACCGCAAAGCAACGCCAAAGTAACCAGTATTGCAGCCTCAATTTCTGGTAACAAAATCACAATTTACTGGACTGTTGAAGAGAATCAGTCAGCAGATTTGTTTGAACTGGAGAAAAGTACTGACGGAAAGAATTTCACAATGGCCGCCCTGGTTTTTGGAACCGACAAACAAGAAACCGGCAAATATGAATTTTTTGAAACCGCAGTGAGCAACCAGCCTGTTTCCTATCGTATCAAGCTGGTAAATAAAAATAAAATTGCCGAATACTCAAAAACTGTTCAGGCAATAAAGCAATAACTATGTCTTTTACACTTAAGGAGTACCAATAAAGAACGAAGGCCCTTTTCGGGGCCTTCTATTTTTTATTATCCTAAATATGACTTCAGGTTTTCGACGTATTTCTCAAAAGCATTTATGCCTGTATTGGTAATCTTACAAATAGTTTGCGGATAATTATCCTTAAACTGCTTTGTAACATCAATATAACCTGCTTCCTTCAATTTCTGTATCTGTACACTTAGATTACCTGCTGTAGCTTTTGTTTTCTCTTTCAGGAAAGTAAACTCGGCTTCCTTAACAGATATCAGAAGTGACATTACTGCTAATCGCAATTGTGAATGCAATATGGGATCCAGATCTTTAAACATTTTCCTCTTCCAGTTTCTTCTTCGCTATTCTATAGTCCCTTTCCAATATGATTCCAGGTATAAGCCAGGCCAGGATTGCCGCAAGGGCTGTTACTAATAAATCAATCTTTCCTGGCGTATAAATAGTAATGACACTTGCCAACCAGCAAAAAATTCCACCGATTACCATTGGCCTGAACTTTGTGCCAGCACCAGTAATAAATGTGGGCAACCCGTATAACATCAGAAACAGCGGAGCAACATATTCATAAAATCTGAATGGAGATGCCGAGGCTGTTAAAGTCTCATACTTTTCAATTACAGGCTGCAGGCTATGACCCATGATATTTGTAATCAAAATCAGCAGGAAAATTGAAATACCAAAGCCCAGCCATGTGTAATCTATAAAACTATCTTCCCATGTTTTTACTTTTCTTTCCCGTTTTTCTTTTATAGAAAAATATATCTGCGGAATTACAGCAATAAAAGTTGTATAGTAAATATCAAAAGGCAGCCAGTAATTAAAGTGTATTTCGGCGAACCTTACAAGTGAGCATACCGTAATGACTATGCCCCACATTATTGTTGAAACTCCTGTATGATGGCAAGATTCCTTTGCCTTGTTGATCATCTGTGCGATTAAAGCAAGGCTTTCTTTTTCATTAAACTGATTTTCATTGCTCATATAAGCCAGTTAAAATAATTACATGGAAAGGAAATATTTCACCTGCCCGGCACCCCATGCCGGATGAATTGAAGACAAAGATTTAAAAGAGTCAAACTTCTTTGACGCTTCCTCAAACAGCTTTTTCCCTTCCGTCTTACTGCCACCAAACTGCTCCGGTGTATAATACTTATCAATTCCCTCAAGCAGGTACACTCTTGGGTTTTCAGGGTTTAATGCTTTTGCCTTTTCGAGGGCTTCATTTGCCGCCATTCCAAAAGTCATAAACCTGTTCATCGGATCAGCCATCATCTTAGCACTATTAAACATTTTTTTTAAACAGTAAACTTCCGAATTATCTTTTTCAAGTTCTTCTGCTTTGCTAAGCAATGGTTCTGCTTTATCCATAAGTGGATCAATCTGATCTGTCTGCTGCGATGTAAAAAACATATTTGCCTTATTAACATAACAAAGTGCTGCATAATAATAAGGCAGCCACTGTGTTTTTTCAGCGTTAGCTATTCTCTCAAATGAGTTAGCAAGTTCTGTAAGCCCGTCCTGTGTCTGAGTTGTATCAATACCGGGAACAAGATTTTCCATAGCTTTTATATACTTTTCGCTTTGAGCATAAATGGCTGTTGTTGCCAATAAAAGTGTGATAAATAATGCGGCCTTTTTCATTTTTCTGGTTTTATGGTTAGAGATTATTATTTATTACTTCATCTGTTCTGTCAACCCCAAAACTTATAAATGCACCAATGTAAACAAACATTCTTGAAGTGGGAACAATTTCCTGTTTCCTTGCCCCATTATAGGAATATTGGTATCCATATGTCTGTTTGATATTGAAAATATTGCTGACTTGCAACACATACACTGCAAAAGATTTTGCATCTTTCTTACCAAGCTTTGGCAGATAATTCAATGAGAAACTTACATTATGATAATCGGGAATGGTTCCTCTGTCTGTAAACTTATAGCCAGCACCGTCTAACGAAATATTATAGTAAGGCCTTCCACTGCTGTAGTTATACGATAAGTTGAAATTTGTTTTTACTGATTGTACAAATTTTTTGATAATCAGCGAAGCTGTATGTTTTGCAGCAAAGTTTGGTGTTATTGCATACGGGAAATTCAGAAAATCCCGTTTGGTATCAAGAAAAGAATAAGAAATCCAATAGTCAACATTTTTAATACTTTTCTTATCTCTCCAAAAAAGTTCAAATCCTTTAGCATCACCATATCCACCGTTTCCTATAGCTGCTTCCGTGTAGCCTGATATTCCGGTTTTCACCAGTTTTTTATATTTCTTATAATACACTTCTGCCCTTAGTGATTGCTGGTTTACCACCCTCTGAAACTGGGCAATGTAATGTGTGGCTTTCATAAAATCCAGCTCATAAACCGAAGGCAGGTATCTGCGTTCAGGATTCTGGTAAAAAACACCATATGCCAGTGAAACCTGTGTCCCTTTTCCTAATTTGTAGGCAAGAGAAGCTCTTGGAGCAATATTTGTTTTGGTAAGAAGTGAAGAATGCTCCAGACGAAGCCCACCTTTCAGGGCCATGTCATTTGTAATATACAAATCACTCTCAGCAAAGGCCGATGTTATATTCTCTTCCAGGGAATTTACAAATTTCTGTCCCGAGAAACTGGTGTACCAGAGCCTGTCATTACTCAGGTTATGTTCAGCCCCAAAACGAATTCCGCTGATACCCCGTAATTTCTTCTCAATAACCAGCTTTGCATTGAAATATTTCCCTTTTGTATCAACATTAAAATTTTTAGTTTCCAGGTTTGCAAGCAATACATCCGTTTTGTTTTCATTTTGCATCCTTCCGGCAATCGCATCTTTATTGTTTGAATAGGAAACGCCGGTTATAAGTTTCCATTTGTTTGGCAAATTTTCTTTCCAGGAAAGGTTGTGGTAAATGTTTGTATTGGAAAGAGAAAACTTGTCAAAATATCCAAGCGAATCAATACTCTCTGAAGAAAACGCAAGTTTATTGCTGCTGAAGTACCCGTAATATTTCAGCATTCCTGTTTTGGATGTTTTAATCCGGAAATTGGCATCGGCATTATGATAAGACGGTATTGTTGAATAATCCTGCTTTTGTTTTATTACTGCAAATGCCGGAGCCAGGTTTGTGTAACTATAACTACCACCCCAAGACGACTTTTTATTTTTAGCCAATTGCTGATAACCTGCACTCAAGCCAATAATTGAGACGCCAAGGTTGGCCGATGACTGTTCGGGCAGGTCAATAGACTCGAGAACCAGTGCAGATGACAGCGCCTGACCATACAATGCTGAATAACCGCCAGTGCTAAAAACAGTTCCTTTAAAAATAAATGGTGAAAAGCGGCCAAACTGCGCAATATTCGGTACACTACTGAAGAAAAAATTATTTACTAATGTTCCGTCAATAAATGTTTTTGTTTCTGCTGCGGTTCCTCCACGAACATATAAACCTTCACTTTCGCCAACTTGCTGGGCTCCAGGCAGGGTTTTAAGAGCACCGGTTATGTCGCCATTGGCACTTGCCGTTGTGACAATATCAATCGGATCGAGTACCGCTGCAGCCCTTTTTCTGTCGCTGGCTTCAAAAGTGCCTGCCGAAAGAACAACAGCAGTAAGCTCAGTTACTTCTTGCTTTAGTACGGCATCAACAATTACCGGCGAGGCTTCCATTTTCACCTGCTGCTCATAAGTTTTGTAGCCCACGTAAGTAACTATTACAATCTGGTCTCCCTTTTCAAAAGATTTGAAGGAAAATTTACCTGAAGAATCCGAGGTGGCACCATCATAACTGTCTTTAATTGCTATACTGGCACCAGCTATTGGGTTATTCTTATTATCCTTTACTGTTCCTTTTATTACCGTTTGGCCAAATACGTTTAAGCAGAATAATACCAATGGAAAAAGTAAGGTTAATGGTTTTGATAGTTTCATATAGTTGTTTAAAATCTTTCACAAACATAAAGTAGTTTATTTTATAAACCAAATATTATTAAGAAAAAAAGCCATCCCGCAGAAGCGGAACGGCTTATCCGTCCGGAACTCTATAATTAATTTACTGTTTTACAACTCTTTGTGATGAAACTTCATTATTACAAATAACCCTTAACACATAAACACCTTTGGATAATGATCTTACATCAAAAGTTTCGGTCTGCGAACTGTTCTGTTGCTCCTGTTTCATAATAAGAACACCATTAGATCCAAATATCTCGTACTGAACCTTTTTGCCCTGCCATGATGATGGTACAGTAACTCTAAGATCATTAACTGCAGGATTAGGAAAAACAGTGACTACAGCAGCATTGGCATTTTGTGTGGCCAAACGAATCACACGAACTTCAGAATACTTTGCTTTTCCATCAATATCAACCATCCTTAACCTGTAGAAAACAACTACTACATTGACTCCAGAAAGATTATCTGCAAAAGAGTAGTTCAGGTTGTCATTTGAATTTCCGCTGGCAAAAACAAGACCTCCTTCAGTAAAATTTACACCATCATAGCTTTTTTCAACTACAAAATGGCTGAAGTTCACTTCTGAAGCAGTTGACCAGGTCAGGTTTACTTTTTTATTGTTATCTGCAGTAGCTGCAAAAGAAGTTAGTTTTACTGGCAGTATTATTGTACCAAATGGAACAAATCCGGCATCAATACTATGGTCCCATTTTCCATTGGGAACAATAACGCCAGTTACAATCCCATTTATCGGGTCGCTGTCCTTATTATTATCGCCACCTTTCTTTGTACTGGTAGCTTTATACCCGGCAGGCGTTTCAAATTCAACCTGGTATTCATTGGTACCATAAAAACCAGCCGGATCATAAAAAAAGTACTTACCATTTGCATCTGTTGTTGTTGTTGCTAATAATGTACCGCTGCTATTTCTCAAATTTACAACAACGCCTGCCAAACCGGACTCTCCCGGATCCTGAATTCCATTAGCATCACTGTCAAGCCACACAAAATCTCCAAGTCCATTACCTTTCCAGCAACCAATATCATAAGTGCTATTAGTGTTGGTATTAGTGGCTCCGGTTGCATCTGTTTCACTTCCTGGAGTTAATGTAATAGTTTCACCTATTATTTCAAATGTTGCCAAATTCTGTGAGTAACCATTATTGTCATTGTCAGTATTATTATCGGGGTCGCCGCCATACTCTGTACTTCTATAATGGCCCCCCCCTGCTTCTACCACAACAAAGTAGCTACCAGCCACCAAATTAGTGAAGTTGTAAGTCCCGTTGCTGTTTGTAGTTGTAGTTAATGGAGTAAAACCGGCATCAGCGATACCATTATTGTCATTATCCAGGTACAACTTTACAGTAACACCACTCATGCCCGCCTCGCCGGCATCTCTTTTCCCATTATCATTTATATCCCACCAAACCTTGTTTCCAAGAGTAAGGTTCTGAGATTGGGCTGTGAGCAGCGAAACAAAAAAAGCTGCAAAAAGTGTAAAGGTTTTCATCGTTTTCATTTTAGGGTACTGTAAAAGATAGTTCAATCAGGGTCGTTCTTCTGAACTCCTCTTCAGATTGCAATGAAACCGATTATTAGAGTCGAAACTTAGCGGGATATCTTCCTTTTTGAAAAATATTAGTTTCAGGTGTCGGATTTACGTTGCTTTCTTAGGATTTGTTCGATTCTGATGTAAACATAATGCTACGATTTTATACTTGCAAGTTTTTCACGAATTTTTTCGTAAAAAATACCGTATTTTATGTAGTATTATTACTATTATTATTAAAAATCAATGCTTTACAGGTGTTATAATATTTAATATTTTACGGTATAAGTGTAAAGTAGCAGTGAGTACAGACAGTTAAATTGAAAAAAGTGTGGGAAAAGTGACAATATTTTTAATAAACAACAGCACAAAAGTCAAAATTCTATTAATAAATCTTGTAAGAATAAAAATACAGGCTTGCAGAGGGAAGGGGCCTCTCGACCAACCATTAACCAAAAAGATTAAGCCTTCCCTTGCAGCCTGTTTACCTCAAAGCGATACAAAGTAAAAAATAAATAAATGTGAAACAAATTTTATTTCGTCGAAACCTGTTTTTTTTTCGCCAAAAAGCCTGTATTAATAGCCAAACCATCGTTACTGAAAAGTCCTTTTATCTGCATACTTATTTCAGGTACAGCTAACAAAAAAAGCATCTTTGAAAGATGCTTATACAAATGAGGCGTATTATTTTCTTTTTAGTCAGGCAGCACTGCCCAATAACATAAAACAATCCTTCGTCTTGCATCATCCAATGTGTAGTCCCTTATTGTAGGCAAGGGATAAGCTTCTCCTTTTCCCTGTCCAATATACTCCACCATTACCTTTTCCATTTCACTGATAGACGAAGCCTTTTGTATAAAAGCCTTTGTTAGCTGTGTTATCAGTTCTTTAGCTCTCAATTCGGAAAGCTTTTGATTCAATTCTTCTTTCGTAACATCCTTTCTGCCGATATATCCCGTAAGTGTTTCGAATAATGGCCCGGAATTGGAGAAACCAGTTCCATCAGCAAAACCTAATATCACCAGCGAGGCAGTACTCGGCAGGTCATATTTCCTTGCAAACCGGACAACAGAATCAATAATTGGAGAAAATGACTTGACAGCAAGAGCAGATTTTTCATCAGGAATTTCATATTTACCTGGCCCAAAAAAAGCAGCCAAATCAAAAAGCTCATATTTAGCTATGTCCAGCCCGTCTTCTACCATAATATATAACTTCAGCCTGTTACTATAACCGGCTATTGCCTTCTGCAAAGAATCAAGAAATGGCAAAACAATGGTTTTATACTTCTTCCGAAAAAGTTTGTTGTTACTCAATAATGAATCCACTGTTTTGGCATAACCCTCTGGCATATTCAGTACTGCCTGAAAACTATTTAACCTCCTGAATATCCGGTTTTGGATAGTTGTATCAATCTTCCCTTCCTTGAGTTTAAAATCTGAAACGCCCCTCATTGCTTCAATTTTCTGCCGTTCCTTTGCTTGCTGTTCCCGGAAATCAGACAAGGCCTTTCTGGCTGCATCCATTTTTCCCTGTACACAACAGGATGAAATAAAGAAAACTGTTGAAAAAAGCAGAACTAATAATTTCATTACGTTTTATTTTGGCACTTCCTTAATATAAAAGTCATCACCGCTGTTTGCTGACTTTGCCTGACTGGTCTTCCGTCTCAAAATGTTGGTATAAACCGCTGTTCTTTGTTGTCTGATATTGCTGTAATTGCCAGTTTGCTGATTGTCTGATTTCAGATACAAGTTGATAAACGCCGTTTTCTCTGCAATTGTCAGCTCTTCAGCCGATATTAACAGACTATTAATTATTTCGCCTGACACGGAACTCCTTTGCATCACAATATCACCGTTTCTTTCTCTTCCGGTTTTAGTTCCTTCCCATTCTATAAAAAACATTCCGGTCAGAATCAGAATTGTTCCTGCTGACAGTATAAAATATATAAACTTCTGTTTTTGAGAGTCTGCAATCATAAACAGTCTGTAAAATTAGCGTTATTTCTGTTAGTACCTTAAGATGGCCCAAGTTTACCTTCCAGTGAATCTGTTTCAGAAAGAATATCCATCAGCAGTTTTCTTATCACTGAAAATTCGGCATTACGATCTGTTTCCAGTCTAATTTCCTTAATCTTCTTCATTATAGTTGTTCCCTCTCCCAAAGGACCAAAAGTAGATATCATGTGGTGACTTAGATTGCTTACCCGACTAACCTCCTCTGACTTCAGTACTTCAACAATTCTTTTTCTTGTATCAGGAATTTCTTTCAATATCTCACCAGCAATTAATGCCGCCATCGTCTTATCTCCACCGGCTAATTTTAACAGGTGTTCCCTTTCTTCTATCTCCTTACCCTTTTCACTATTTGTATTTTCTTCAAGATACTTAGCCAGTATCAAATCAAGCTCAAGGGTATCTACCGGCTTCGACAAATAATCATTCATACCTGATGACAAGCATTTTTCTTTTTCACCTGGCAATGCATATGCCGTCATTGCAACCACCGGCACAGACAGCCTTAGCTCCTTTCTTATATTTTTTATGCAGGTATATCCATCCATTACCGGCATTTGAACATCCATGAAAACAAGATCAAAATTCGCTGATTTCAAAAAATCAAGAGCCTCTGTTCCGTTGGATGCAATTTCTGTTTTTATGCCATATTCCTGCAGCATATGTTGTATCAGAACCTGGTTCACCCTGTTATCTTCCGCAATCAATACACTTGAAGTAAGATATTTTCTTTCTGGCCGAAACTCAGATGATATTAATGTTATTGCTTCTTCAGCCCCTTCTGTTGCCTTGTTAAATGGCAGCACTACAATGAATGTTGCCCCTTTACCCGTTTCGCTTTCAACATAAACAGCGCCGTCCATAAGGGTAACAAGACTTTTAACTATACTCAACCCAAGTCCTGTACCTGTAGTAATTTTTTCTCCGGTCGAATCCAGTTGTTCAAAGCGGCCAAAAATTGTATCCTGTTTATCTTTAGGGATACCACATCCGCTATCCAGAATCTCAAATCTAAGATGTGAAATTTCATCGTTTTTGTTCATTTCAACACCAAGATATATCCGCACATATCCCTGTGTAGTAAATTTTAAACTGTTACTTACCAGGTTTATCAACACCTGTGATATTCTTTCTGGATCTCCATTTATCACCTCAGGCACACCCTCATCAATAAAATAAGACAGCTCCAGTTCCTTTTCAGCAGCAGCGTTCTTAAAAAGGTGTTTAATGGCCTGCAGCACCCTTTTAATATTGAAGTCCTTTCTTTCAATCCGAAGTTTTCCGGCTTCTATTTTGGAAATATCCAGAATGTCATTAACAATATTTACCAGGTTGTTTGTTGCTTCATAAATTATTGATGAATACTGCTGTTGCTCGTTGTTGAGCGGGGTTTGTGACATCAGTCTGCTGAAACCTTTTATTGCATTTAACGGAGTACGTATTTCATGGCTCATATTTGCCAAAAACTGATCTTTTACCTGTGCATTTTTCTTGGCTGCATTTGTTGCGATTTCGAGCTCTGTAATCAGTCTTATTTGCCTGAAATTCCTGTTAATAATAATGGCACTAAAAATGAAGATTGCCGCAATTACTGTAACCGAGAGGATTCGGTTATAATCAGATAAACTGTCTGATGTTTTGTTATTGTTGCTTAACGTTTCCTGCAGGTCCTTTTCAAGTTCTTTCTGAATGTATAAAGCTGTAAAGTAAATACTGTCTGACAGGTGCATATCCCTTAATCGCTCAATATCCTTTGCTGCATTTGCATTCTGCCTGAGCCTCATACCTGTTTCCACTTGTACACTGATTAAATCGTTGAGCCTTTTAAAAGCAGCATCTATATTACCATCAGCATTCATGCCTGAAAGTACCGAGGCATTGTAACCAAGTGTGTTCAATGAATCGAGTAAAGACTGCCGTAACTTAGGGTCATTAACAGCACCAGCCAGTTTTGTATTAAGTTCGAAACTAAGGTTAACCAAATCCTGCAACCGGTTGTTAATAGTAAATGTCAGTACGGCATCTCTGTTCCCGGTTTTTAGTCCGTTGATGTTTCTTCTAGTTAATGCCTGGGTAGCTACAACCAGGATCATAAGGCTGAAAGCAATAAATAATAACCAAAAAAAGTAGCTGAACCGGGCTTTCATAAAAGTTGCACAAAATTTACAGTAATCTCAGACGCTTCAATAAGTCGTTCTTATAATTTTCGGAAACGGGCAACGGTGTTCCCTGTATAAACGCAGTGCCGTCTTCAATAAAGTCTATCTTTCTTACAGGAATGATATAACCACGATGAATTCTAACAAAATCATTCGCAGACATTTTCTCTTCCAGATTTCTTAAGGTGGTATGTATAACGTAATTCCCGTTCTGTGTAACAATTTTTACATAATCTCCTTTTGCTTCAAGCCACAAAATATTTTCAATAAAGATTTTTCTTATCGTTTTTCCATCCCGTATAAAAATGTGGTCGTTTTCAATGGTATTTAATCTCGAATTTTGAACTTGCATCAGTTCGGCAACCCTTTCAACAGCGAGAATCACTCTTGATATTGACAATGGTTTTACCAGGTAGTCAACAACATTCAATTCAAATGCCTCAACTGCATAGCCGGCCTGGGCAGTTACAAGTATAGTTAACGGTCTGTCAGGTAACACCTTTAATAAGTCAATCCCGGACATTTCCGGCATTTCTACATCAAGAAACAAAACGTCCACCTTGTTTTTCTTTAAGAAAGCCAACGCAGAAGGTGCATCCTCAAATTCTCCCACCAATTCAATTTCAGGGAGTTTCTTCAGCATTTCGACCAGCATTACCCTGGCCACCTTATTGTCATCTACTACCAGTGTTTTATACATTCGTAACTGATTAATTTTTACGTCTGAATTTAACAATATTCTTATAAAAAAAATCCTGCTATAAAGGTAGCAGGATTATAATAGTTGTAACTGAAAGTTAGCTTTTGTAAGCCGGAATCATGCTATTAGCAAGTTCGGTAAGTTTCTTAATGCCATCATCAGGCAAATTTCCTTTCTTAAACTCTGCAAGTACATCTGGAAGCTTGCTTTCCATCTCCATCAGGAAATGCTCTTCAAATTCCTTTACTCTTTTCACTGCCACATCTTTCAATAATCCATTTGTGCCAAGGAAAATGATAGCTACCTGCTTTTCAACAGTAACCGGAGAGTATTGAGGCTGTTTAAGCACCTCAACATTCCTGGCACCTTTGTCAATTACATTCTTAGTAGCAGCATCCAGGTCGCCACCAAACTTTGAGAAAGCCTCCAGTTCACGGTACATTGCCTGGTCAAGTTTCAGTGTGCCGGCAACTTTCTTCATTGACTTTATCTGAGCATTACCGCCCACACGGCTTACTGAGATACCTACGTTAATTGCCGGACGGATACCCGAAAGGAACAGGTTCGTTTCCAGAAATATCTGACCATCAGTAATGGAGATTACATTCGTTGGGATATAAGCCGATACGTCACCCGCCTGAGTTTCAATAATGGGAAGCGCTGTTAAAGAACCACCGCCTTTCACCATATGCTTAATGCTATCAGGAACATCGTTCATATTTTTAGCCACATTATCATCGCTGATAACTTTTGCAGCTCTTTCGAGCAAACGGCTGTGCAGGTAGAACACATCTCCGGGGTATGCTTCACGGCCAGGAGGACGGCGAAGCAAAAGTGATACTTCACGATAAGCTACGGCCTGCTTTGAAAGGTCATCATAAATGATGAGAGCCGGGCGGCCGGTATCACGGAAAAACTCTCCAATAGCGGCACCGGCAAACGGTGCGTAGAACTGCAACGGCGCAGGATCTGATGCAGATGCCGCAACGATTATTGTATAATCCATGGCGCCATTATCCTGCAGTGTTTTCATTATACCGGCAATGGTTGATGCTTTCTGACCAATTGCCACATATATACAATAAACAGGTTTACCTGCTTTGTAAAATTCTTTTTGATTGATAATGGTATCAATACAGATGGCAGTCTTACCAGTCTGACGGTCTCCAATTACCAACTCCCTTTGGCCACGGCCAATCGGAATCATGGCATCGATCGCTTTTATACCGGTTTGAAGGGGTTCTTTTACCGGCTCACGAAAGATTACACCGGGGGCTTTACGCTCCAGCGGCATTTCGTAGCGGTCGCCTGTAATGGGTCCTTTACCATCTATTGGCTCTCCGAGAGTGTTGACCACACGGCCAACCATTCCTTCGCCCACTTTAATGGAGGCGATCTGGCCGGTACGCTTCACCTTGGCACCTTCTTTAATTTCGCCACCTTCACCCATCAATACCACACCCACATTGTCTTCTTCCAGGTTTAATGCAATGGCCCTAACCCCATTTTCAAATTCAACAAGTTCACCGTAGCGAACATTTCCGAGACCATACACACGGGCAATACCATCACCCACCTGTAATACAGTTCCTATTTCTTCTAAATCGGCACTTGCATTAAAATTGCTCAACTGTTGGCGCAGTATCGCTGATATTTCATCTGGTTTAATCTCTGCCATATATATTCTTGTTTATCTTTTTTTAAAAAGGTTTACCTGATCTTATAAATAAAGTCGTTGTTTTCAAACTGGCGGGCTACATTTTTCAGATCGTATGCGATACTTGCATCAACCAGTTTATCACCCACCTGCAGCACATAACCACCAATTATATTTTCATCAACATGTTGCTCCAGTTCCACATTAGGAAACCCGCCTGTTTTTTTTATCTCAGAAACTATTTCGTTTTTCAGGGTATCACTTACGGGAGTGGCAGTCGTGAGTTTTACAGTTCGGATATTCTTATGTTCTTTGTATGCTGCTATAAAAGCCCCAACAATCTCGGGCAGGCTGGCTTCCCTGTTTTTTGTAATCAGCAGTGTAATAAATGAACCCGTAAGCTCACTTATTTTTCCTTTTGTTACAGCTTCAATAATCTTTTTTTTGCTGTCGTTTCTTATAATCGGACTGCGCAATACATTTACAAAATCACGGTTGCCCTGGCATACAGCCTTCAGCCATTGCATATCGGCGAAAGCCTGCTCCAGTTGATTCCTTTCTGCTGAAAGATCAAGCAGTGATTTTGCGTATCTTGATGCTAAACGTGGATTTCGCATTTGTTCTGTTTTGTCAGGCCTCTGTATTAATGCAGAGCCCCTTCTTAATTTTTATTTATCAGGCTCACTTCATCAACTAAGCTCTTAATATGTGCTTCCTGTGCTTCTTTACCGGCCAGCTCCCTTCTCAATACTTTCTCACTCACTTCAATCACCAACTTACCCACCTGGTTTTTAACTTCAGTAAGGGCAGCCATCTTTTGCGCATTTATTGCAATCTGTGCTTCCTGAACAATTTTATTTGCCTCAAGCTTGGCCTGGTCTTTTGCTTCGCTGATAATGCGGTCTTTTGTTTCTCTTGCCTCTTTCAGCATTTGGGCCCTTTCTTCACGGGCCTTTGCAATTAAGGCTTCGTTTTCACTTTTCATCTGTGCCATTTCTGCTTTTACCTTGTCGGCTGAAGCAATGGCATCGGCAATTTTAGTTTCCCTTTCGCCCAGTGATTTCAGGATGGGTTTCCAGGCAAACTTCTTCAGCAGGAAGAAAAGAATAAGAAAGGCCACGAGGGTCCAAACAAAAAAACCAAGATGGGGGGTTAACAAACTCATAATATCTTATTTATCCCTGTTGTAATTTTCTTTTTTTAAATATGCTGTACCCGCTGCCCTGTGCGTTGGGTACAGCACTAAAGTTGGGTTTGTACGATTACTTCAGTACAGCCAGCAGACCGGCAATTACTGCGAACAGCGCAACACCTTCTACGAAGGCGGCTGTAAGAATCATACCACCACGAATGTCATTAGCAGCTTCAGGCTGACGGGCAATAGCCTCAGTAGCACCTTTACCAATCTGACCGATACCGATACCGGCACCAATTGCAGCCAGACCAGCGCCGATTGCTCCACCGAAGTGTGACCAGCTACCTGTTACTTCTAACATGATGTTCATTAAATCCATGTTTCTGATTTTTGTTATTAAAAAAACTCTTTGTTATTAATTAATGATGGCCATCATCGTGGCTTCCTTCCCTGGCCTGGCCGATGAATACAGCCGTAAGGTTGGTGAAAATGAAAGCTTGTATAAAGGCAACCAATACTTCGATACAATAAATAAACACCGCAAACAGAATTGAAACAGGTGAAAAGGCAATACCCGCCACTTTCGTCATTTCAGCAAAGATGAAAATCAGGCTCACAAAACTCAGGATGATAATGTGACCTGCAGTCATGTTTGCAAAAAGACGGATAATAAGGGCGAAAGGCTTAGTGAATACACCGAGTAACTCAACCGGCAGCATCATAATCTTTACCGGAACCGGTACACCGGGAAACCAGAAGACATGCCCCCAAAAATGTTTATTGGTGCTGAAAAGAATTACAATCAGTGAAATAATACCTAGTACAGCTGTAAAGGCAATATTTCCTGTTACGTTGGCACTTCCGGGCAGCAAACCAAACAGATTATTAATCAAAATGAAGAAAAACAAGGTAAGCAGGTAAGGCAGGTATTTCTTATATCCATGACCAAGGTTTGCTTTTGCCACATCATCCCTTACAAAAAGCACAACCGGTTCGATAAGACTTTGTAAACCCTTCGGGGCAGTATTCACACCCTGTCCGGCTTTAT